>JADFDR010000035.1 GCA_018262735.1 Geobacter sp. | reverse complement strand
CATTCCTGCCACGATCCGTGCTGTGAGGTCATTCACGAAAGCGGCGCACAACCCTCGACGCTCACGCTGCGTGAGTGGCTCGACGTCGCCGAGGCGTCGCGGATTCGTCAAATTTTGCGCGAATGCCGCGGCAATCGTTCCGCCGCCGCACGAAAACTTGGCATTGGACGCCGCACGCTCTATTCAAAAATGGAACGCCTGCAAATCGCGCAACACGTGGCACGCAACAAAGATCCATCGCCCGTGTAGTCTTTTGCTCCGCTGCCAAGACTCCGCGCTTTGATTCTCGGCGTTCTCCACCAAACCTTTGCACACAACAGGGGCAACACAAAAATGCGGCAGTCGAAACTTTCGACTGCCGCATTTTTTTGGACATCTCGTTTTTGTATTCGCGCTTCGACGCGCAAATCCGTTTGCACCCGAAAAAACCTTGGATCTATTCCCTTTTTCCCGAGTCTTTTCGCAAACCAGGGTTGATGTTTTCCGTCGGTGGAAAAGAAGCTCGCATTTCGAAAGCGAGATTCCGAAGCGGCTCTCCAAAGCGAGATTGATCCGAAGCTCCTTAAAAGTGCAGAACCGCTTGCACCAAACCCACGGTTTGATTGCTACGCGTCATGCCGCTCTTGCCAAAAAAGTTGTGATCCTGCACGCCCCGTTCATCCACGTCGTCAAAGCGAAGCTCGCCGCGTAAATCCAAATATTCCGTAAGCGCATAATCACCCGTCACCGTAAGCGAGTAGCTGCTCGAACTCTTTCCATTTGCGTAACCCACCGCCGGAATCGAGGTTGGCGCTCCCGCATTGCCGTAGAGATATTCCTCGCGCGCGGAAAGCGCGAAGCGATCCGTCACCTGATAGCGTTGCGCGAGTGCAAGACCATAAATCGAAGCATTCGGCGACGAGTTGATCTGCGCGTAATCGAAATTGAGCCAAGTCTCGAAACGATCCGAGAACTTGTACTTCGTCAGTACGTCGATCAAGAGCGTCTTGTCGTCCTCGTTCTTTGGAAATTCGGCTCCATACGCTGCGGTAACGGCTGTGCTCCAATTGGCGGCACCGTAACTCACGCCGAGTAGATAGGAACTTCCGCGATTGTTGTCCGCTCCGATCCCGCCTCCGAAGTTGTCGTTTCCGACGGCAGCAAGCCAACCCCATCCGGTGTCACCCACTGCACCGTTCACAAGCAAACCCGTGTGGTTCACCGGCTGAATGCCCCAAAGCAAACCTTGACTGATGTTCCAGTTGTCCGAGGCCACCACCGATTCTGCGCCGATCGGAGTTGCAAAAATACCGGCTGCAAAATTCACCGTGCCAAGTGACGCAAAATCGTGTTGGTAGTCGAGAGTCGCATGATGCACCCAGAAATGATTTTGTTCGTCGGCCGCCACTCCGCCGTCGTCGAGCCCTAACATGGCCGCTTGCGCACCGAGCATCGTGCGCACCCGAAATCCGACCGGACTTTCCGCAGTCGTCGGACGAGTCACATCGAGCACGAATTGATCGAACTGGAATTGCTCGGTGAACGGATAATTCACGATGTTTCCATTGCCTGGAGAACCAAGCCCACCACTATCGCGTGGCGGCTGATTGAAGTTGTAATTGTAACTCGCTGCGACGGTACCTTTGATCTGGATCGTCTTCAGAAAACTTCCGACTTCGGACTCCGCACTCGAACCGCGAAAAGCCTCCGAACGCTCGATCCTCTCTTGCTGCGCGCTTGCACGCCGATTGGCTTCATCGAGCTGATCTTGCATCTTGAGCAATTGCGCTTGCATTTGTTGGAGCTGAGCTTCGACATCCGTCTCGGATGCAGTCGCTCCTACGCTTATCAGTGTTGAGAAGAAGATGGCCCACGCCATCGCCACGACTTCGATTTTTTTTGCTCGGATATCCATTGCTGCTTTTTCTCCCATTTTCGGATGTGTGAGACGCCGTGCGCGCGAATTGCAGAATTCAGGCCAAACGAGAAAACGCGGCTCACGCAATGGGAGTTTCGTTTTTGTGCGCAAGGAGGCACATCTGCCCATGTTTTGAGCGCGGCCTGTTCAAAAATGTGTCTTGTCTCAAGGAGAGAATGCTGGAGCAGATTGCCTGCAATCGAAGAGGCGCATGCAAACGCACGACTTTGTCTGAAACCTTGAATGCATTCCGCATTCAGAAATGCGTGTTGCCTTTCCACCGACGGAAAATCACGTTCATTTCCAAATCGGTATTAATTCGAGGCTTCCAAGACGAGAATCGGTGCGATGCCTTTCGCGTCGCTACTTGTTGCAGGCAGCGGACCGTGCAGTGCTTCGGCGAGTTTGGTCTGTTGCGCACGCCACTCCGCATAGCGCGCGCGAGCAGCGTCGAGATCCGCTTCGTCGTCGATGTCCACCCCGCATCCACCAACTTGTGTCACCACCATGCGAAACGGAGCGCGCAAGAGTCGACTAAACGCAACTTCGTAATCGTGCATGGAAATCTTTGTACGAATTTTTTGCGCGAGCTTCGGCCAATGCAGGCGATCGAAAATCAAAGCAAGATGCGCCAAGAGATAGGAGAAAATCAGCATCGGACTGCCTTCTTCCGAGCAAAGCACTTTCCAGGCCATGCGCAGAATCTCGCGCCAGTCGCGTTGATGCCGATTTTCATAGAACTCCTCGATGTAATGGCGATTGGGAAGAAGCGCGGGTTGGACGAGATGCAGATTGTTTTGCCGAAAGCGCCCTTCTCGTACACCAAAAAGTGCAGGCTCGATACCTACCTTTGAAATCGACTGCGCATCTTCGGCCCTGCTCCGAGACAGATTTTCCTCGCATTCGCGCGCACGAAATGCAGCAAGCGAACTCGCTGCGACAAGCCCTGCGACATACGGCGCAGCGAGTTTCATCGCACGCTGTAAAAAATCCGAAATTTCTTGCGGCGTCGCAAACGGAATATCGCACGAGAGATAGAACACACGCAGATTTGTGTCGGATAAATTCGCGGGCTGTGGATCACGCGCGAACATTTCGCGCACAAACCGCGTGACGCGCGAAGCCGCCGCTTCGTCGGTGCGCATTGCATTTCGTGGCGAGTTCGTTTCTGTCGCAGCGATTGGGGAATCCGCCGCCCATGCGCTGCTTCCCAAAATATGACGATAGCTCTGCCAGGCATTTTGATAGAGATTCTCGAATTGCTCGAGGAGAAAAAGGGGTTTGCAGAGTTTTGCGCGAAGCGCTGCATCTTCGAAAATGCTGGCAAGCCGCTCCACATTCCCCACGACCCACACACTCGACACTTCGGGAACGCTTTGAAGTGTCAGTGCAACATGAGCCACGAGTGGCAATCCTGCAAGTTCAAGAAATGCTTTGTTCTCGCCGTAAATCAAGCGCGCTGCGCGACCATCCCCGGCAGCGATGACAGCCGTAAGATCTGCAACGCAAATCTCGCTTGTTTTTTCGGATCCTTCCTGCACCCCTAGCGCCCCCGAACGCTCTCGCACGTGTTCTTTGCGTTTCTTCTTTGTGCACGCGCGATGCGATGCACATCCTGTTTTTCCGTTTCGCTTCGCATCCTCGCCCACTACAATTCAATTCGCGCGCAACGCCGAACTCGTCCTCGCACCATCGGTGTCTTCTGCATTGCGCACTCTGCTCCACGCGCAAGCTTGCACACACTCTTGGGATTGTATGATCTTTTCCAACGACACCGCAGTGTTTTGCACAATCACAAAACGAGTGCACCACTTTGCGCGTGCGACGAGCGACTGGATCGTGTTTGCAAGCTTCTGGATCGCTGCGGCGGCGGCAGCACTAAGCATCGCCGTCGAACGCATACTTGCCTTACCCATTCACCTTTCCCTCGTTGTACTGATCTTTTGCGGCACGCTTTCACTCTACAACTTCGATCGCCTGCTCGATCTCGCGCGTGACATGCACACGGCACCGTATCGCAGCCAGTTCATCCGCAAAAATTTCGCACTCTTGAGCGCACTCGCCATCGGCGCCGGAGCCATCTCCGCAACTCTCGCTCTGCACTTCGGCAAAAATGCCGTCCTTCTCTGCAGCGGTATTTTTGCGCTGGGCCTGCTCCACCTACGTTGGAAAAAGAATGTCTATCTTAAAAGTGCGTATCTCGCTTTGGCATGGCTTCTGGTCGTAGTGGGTCTACCTATTTTCGTGTATATCCAGGATCTGTCTGGCCCTTCTTCTGTATTCGCGAGTTTCGATGCACCTGCGCTCCTTTCGTGCAGTGCCTGGATTTTGGTAAGCCTCGGCCTCTCTCTTTTTGCAAACGCGCTCGCCACGAGCTGGTTCGATCCCATCGAACGACTTGTCCGTGCAAGAAACGCGAGCTCTGCCATGCCCCGGATAGGCAACGCAACCTGTGCCGCCTACGAAACCCCTTCTCTTGCCGCCGAGCGCGTGCAAAAAATGCTGCACAGCACGCCGCCCCCTTCTCTTTATGGCGCAAAAACGATAACTCTATTTGGTGTCATCGTCACGAGCTTCGCGCCCTTGCCGCTACGCTGGCTCATGCTTATTCCTCTGACCACGCTGCTCGCACTCCTCGAATTTCGCCCCAACGAGCGTTATCCCCTCTTCGTCCTCGACGGAGCATTGCTCGCAAGCGCAACTTTCATTGCGCTCTTTTTCCACCACTAAATCGACGCAGAGCCATCTTTTTTTGAATGTTCCCAACCGGGACCGATGTTTTCCGTCGGTGACAAGCCAGCTCGCGCTTGTAGGGCGCAATGAACCCGAAGCTCCATTTGCTTTGCCCCAAAAAAAACCCATAAAAAGAGAATTGAAAATCAGGATTTTTTCGTCGGCACGGAGGCAGAGCGCAGCGGACTACGGCGAATATGCGAAATTTGATCTCCAAAACCGCGCAACCACCAATTGAGTTGTTCACTATCGACGACCGTGGCGCTGATTTTGTAGTAATCGCCGACTTCCTGCACTTGTTGATCCTCGGAGAGCGGAGATTCGAGCAAGTGATAGCCGGCTGCTTTCTGAATCCGGAACGAGAGGCGCACCCGGCGGCCTTCGCCAAACCCAAAGCGCCCGTCGTCATCGTATTTTCCGAGATCAAACTCTTTGGGCCGTGAAAATGCAACGATCGATTTCTTGGCCGAAAGAATTCGGTGTAACGCAAGATTGCGTTCATTGTTATAACCCCGATAACGGCCCACGAGATAAAGCCGCGGCCCTTGCTGCACGAGCCCGAGCGGCATGACTTCGATTTCGCTGCGTTTGCCCGCTGCGTTTTTGTAATCGAGCTGCAACCAATGATTTTCGTAAAGTGCCTCGCTCACCGTTTCAAAAATCTTCGGATCAACTTTGGGTGGAATCAACGGTTGCGTCTCGCGCACGACACGCACTTTCGAAATCCACTGACGTTCGAGCTTTGCTGTATTGCTCACAACGTCGAGATTCTTGCGTGCCTGCTTGAAAATGCCGTCGAGCGATTTCATCAAGTTCGCCGGCAAGATCGAGCGCAAATACTCCTCGGCAAGACGAAGCAAAAGCGACTCTTGCGCCGAGAGTACGGGAAGCGCCAAGCCCTTGGCTCCGTCGCGCCAGCGATACCCAAACGGCTTGCTTCGAGTGTCGCATTCAATACCGAAATGCTCACACAAAACTGCGAGCTGACGCTGAACCGTGCGTAGATCACGCGGCTTTACATTGCTCCCCGCGCTTGCAAGCTGAGCGCGAAGTTCCTCTGCCGTCACTTTTCGGTGTGTAGGAATGTGACGAAGCAATTCGATGGTAAACAAAACCGTTTCGATCGTTTCGGGGCGTTTCGACATGCAATCTCATCCTCCAGACCAGGAACTCATCCACGATCGCTGCATCGCGTCACTATGCACTCAAGCAGTGCTGATTTTTTCGAACAATCTCACATGGCGCTTGAGATGTTTACTCTTGCGCACGAGTGCGTTACGCACGAAACGGTGAACCTCTCGAGCAAGCTCAAACGCTCCCGCAATTGCGCGCGAGTTCAAGACTGCGATTTTTTCGTCGAGCGTTGCATCGCGTGGTTTGTCGCAGCTTGCCATTCTTAGGGAGCCTCGAATTGATTCTGCTTTCGAAGAAGCCTCGGATCCATTCTGCTTTCAAAATGCAAGTTGCATTTTCCACCGACGGGAAACACAGGCCTTGGTTCGCGAAAAACAGAATGGATCCGAGATTTCTCAATGCGAGCGATTTTCCACCAACGGAAAATACCAGACTTGGTTTGCGAAAGTGCTTGAGGAATAAAATGAATTCGAGGCTCCTACACGGCCACATCTCGCTGCGGCACACCGCTCGCGCTCGGGCTTTGGATTGCAAATCTTCAACACAGAAAACCGATCGCTTCTTGAGCCTTGCCCGCCTTGACGACAACTTCGGCTTCGAGTGCAGCGAGCAGCTCCGTGCAATCCGCAAACGGCGCAAAGCGACTTTGACGCAACACGGTCGCAAAATCGCCCGGCGTGAGCTTTGCAAACCGAGACATTCGCGCCGCTTCGCCGACGGACGGCTCGCTGAGCCCGAGCGTCGCCGCATGTCGACGCAAAAGTGCGACGGCTTGTTCGGGGCGTAAAAAATCGAATTTTACCTTGAAATCGAAGCGGCGAAATGCGGCTTGATCGAGCACGTCGCAAAGATTCGTCGACGCAATCAGCACACCCGGGAAAGATTCGATTTGGGTAAGCATCTCGTTCACGAGCGTCATCTCCCAGCTTCGCTGCGCGCCGCGCCGATCTTGCAAAAATGTGTCAATCTCGTCGATCAGCAACACGCCGCTTTCGCGCTCGGCCTCACGGAAGGCGAGCGCAATGTTTTTCTCGCTCTCGCCCACCCACTTCGACAAAAGATCCGACGCGCGTTTCACACAAAGCGGCACGCCCATCTGCTCGGCCAAAAAACGGCCATACGCCGTCTTGCCCGTGCCCGGCGGGCCATACAAGCAAAGCCGCCCCGCGCGCGTGCGCAAAATCCCTTCCGCTACCCGACTCAAATCGGTGTCGGCGTGGATGAAAGCGGGGTCGTATAACTCAGGCAAGCGATTGGGATCGTGCTTGCGCGGTATAGTATGGCCCTGCGCGCCGAGCGTGCTTTCGACCAAAAACTCGAACGCCAAGCGTGTGTCCGTTTCGCCAAGCTCCTCTTTCACCGCGCGTGCCACCGACGCCGCCCGCGCCACCACCGCCGGAGCGAGCGTTTCCGACTCCGCGAGCCACGCGACCTCCGACGGAGAAAACAAGTCCGCACACGTCGCATGCAAAATTCGCGCACGCTCGCGCTTGGGCGGCACCGGCATTTCGAGCACGACATCGAAGCGGCGCAAAAACGCCGGATCGAACGCGCGTGAGTTTGAAATCCAAATCGTCGGCGTCGGATTTTCCTCGAGAAGTTGATTCTTCATGGCTTTGCCGTAATGCGTTTTCCGGTCGCGCAAAATCCCGGCCATCCAATCGTCGCTGTCTCCGACGGAAAACGAATCTTCCATCTCGTCGAAAAGAATCAACCCCGAGCTTTTTTTCTGAAGCAGAACCTGCGCCATGCAAAAGGCGCGCAGACGGCTTGGCCCCGCAATCGGATCACCATCCTCATTGATGGCCAAAACTTCAAAAATCTCGCTCGAAAGTTCTTGGGCCAGCACGCGCGCAAGCTGCGTTTTGCCCGTGCCGGGTGGCCCATACACAAAGATGTTCACGCCCTTGCGCTGCTCCGCGAGCGCGGCCTTGAGATAGGTACGCAAAATTTTGATCGGCTGCGCCAGGTGCGCATAGTGCGCCAAGGAAAGTTCCGGAGCAGCTCCTTTCGACACACAAAAGCGTAACAATTGGGAGGGAGTCACTTTCTCGCAAAAGATCTCCTCGGCAAAGTTGATGTCGAGAATTTCGGCGAACGGCTCGAAAGTGCCCGTAAACATGAAATGGAGCAGACCGGATTGACGCAGCATTCCGTTTTGGCGCAGCGCCTCGCGCACGGATTTCTGCGGCAAATCGAGAACTTGGGCTAGAAAATCCAAAAAAGCTTTTTTGGACTCGGGATTTTTTTCTCTCAGCAAAACGTGAAGCAGCGGAATGTTTTTCATCAGCACGGTGAATTCAAGGATCCGACATTCCGCCGGCGAGAGCCCCACCAGTTTCCCAAGGTGCGAAACATTTTTGCGTAATGTCTCCGGCGCTTTCTCCTTGCCCAGCTTTTTTTCCGCCGCTTCGTAGTGCGAGCACAACTGCTCTTTTGCATTTTGCTCGAGGGATCCATCCTCCGACGCAAAGAGCCCATCTCCCAAATCAAGCACCTTGACGAGCGCCGAACCCAATCGCGTATTTTTCTCTAGGACATCTTCTGCCCAGCGAACCCGAACCAGGATGCGCCACAACCACAAACGCACGAGCGGCGGCAAGCTGCTCGGATCGCCGCTCACCGCATTCCATCCGTCATGCCACCCACGTCGTCGAAAATTTCTCCCTCGCGCTCGTCGCATCGCCAAACCTCACCGTCATTTCCAACAACGCTACCTTCCCCCTGCGACAAAACGTGTCGCACCAAAAATTCAAAGGTTTTCCGTCGGTGAGAACTGTGGAAGCAGGAGCGTAAAGTCGCTACAGAACTCCGGCCGGTGCATTGCTTAGCGCTCTTTCGCGATTGGAATGCGCCGGAGCGAATCTCTAAACTTCTTGGTGTCAAATTCCCGAGCAGGAATCGAGCTCGGCGAGAAAATTTTCGTAACTGGAATTCGCTCGACCGCTTTGCTCGCCTTCGATCCGCATCCGCCGCAGCGCCTGGAGTTTGTTTTCGTTCTCTTCAACGAAACACAGGCCGTCGGGCATGAGATTTTCTGCTTCAAACGCCAACCTTGCACATCGCCCAAAAGATTTGCCAAACACTCCTTGCTCAGACTAACTTGTACCTCGGCCAGCGTCGGTCTTTCTTCGTAGTGTTGCTTGTCTTCCATTGCAATCCTACGGAAGCGAATTTCGGTGATGACCACTGACCGAAAACCCAAAACATCAACTCCATATTTCGAGCGGTTTACGGACAGAACCGCGCCTTTCGGGAAGATCCGTAGTCATGGTCACCTTCGCGCCCCGCTTCACGATCACGAATAAGATCACCGCCGCACTCACGGCGATCGAGCGTGCGCGCGGATTTCTCGACGCCGCGAAACTCTCCGAAGACTGGATCGAGCAAATGAGCCAGCGCGCGCTGCTGCTCGAAGCGCACCACACAACACATATCGAAGGCACGCAGCTCACGCTCGATGAAGCCGCGCGGCTGTGGGCGGGCAAAGAAGTCGAAAGTGCAAACCGCGACGACGTGCGCGAACTCTTGAACTATCGCGACGCCTTCAATCTGGTGGCGGATTACCTCGGCAGTGGCGAGCCGATCACCGAGGCGCTCATTCGCGAGATCCACCAACGGCTGGTGAAGGATGTGCGCGGCGCAACCCGGCCGATACCGTATGACGCAAAATTATGTAGCCAACAGCCGCACTCGCGAAAGCATCTACACCCCACCGCCGCCCGAGCAAGTACCGTCGCAGATGGCGGAGCTGGTCGCGTGGTTGCGCGCCGACACCCGCATCCACCCCGTGCTGGTGGCCGGCATTGCCCAGTTCCAGCTCGTGCACCTCCATCCTTTCGTGGACGGCAACGGCAGGACATCACGATTGCTCTCGACGCTCTGTCTCTATCGTTCGGGCTACGACTTCAAACGGCTGTTCACGCTGAGCGAATTCTACGATCGAGACCGAAGCGCCTTCTACACTGCGATCCAAGGTGTGCGCGAGCACGACATGGACCTAACCGGTTGGCTCGAATACTTTATGCAAGGATTGGCTACACAAATGAGTGAAGTCCAGCAGCGCGGCGAGATTGTGATTCGCCGCGACGTGATCGCACGTGAACACGCACTGAACGTGTGGATGGGCGTGAGCGTGGAGAACGCCGACTACGTCGAGCGCATCGATCAACTTCGAAGTACACATTCCTCGACAGTCTTTAGACGGTGTGGATACCGAGCAAATCGCGCGTGACGTCGATGGCTTTGTTCCAGCCGATGTTGCGCTGCGGAAGTCGGTTGAGCTGGCAAATAATTTCATTCAAGTTGCAGCGCTCGAAGCCGCCGTCTTCGAGAATGGCATCCTCGTAATGCCACATCAATTCGTTCATGTTGCCGAGCACGGATTTGCTCGTCGTGTTCGCGAAGCGCGACGGGATGCACTCGTCGATCACGCGGCGAATTTGCGCGTCGGGAGTTTCTTCGAGCAGAAGCAATTGAATCAAACCGCGCACGCAAAGCTCCGGCAAGCTCTCTTTGCGGCACGTCGCTTTCTTCGCACCAAACAAGATGAACGAAAGCAAAGTGCGCTCGCTCATGAAAATCAGCGAGCGGCTGCGGCCAACGTTGAATTCGTTGACGTACCAGGCGCCAAACACGGAGTCTTCTTCTTGCGCTTCGGAAAGATCTGCGCGCTTGACACCAAAAAGTGTTTGAACTTTCTTGGTGCATTTGAGCGTGAGCATGGCGGCTCCTGAGGTTAATAAACGGTACGTGGGCGCGTGGTGAAGCGTTCGTCGAAGGCAAACTTGAAGCGGCGCACGATGCGAAGCTTGCGCGCGTCGGGGTGCAGAGGGTTGATCAAGAAATTCCTTTCCGTGGGCACGAGCACCGACGGAACGCAAAGCACAGCGGCGCGCGCTTGATCGAGCCAGGTGTTTCCGAGTTGCTGCAGCGAGGCCGGCACCGGATGGCGGCGCCAGTTGCGCGGCAGCTCCGTCGCCTTCAACTCGGTGATGCGCACGCTCGCCGGGACATCGATTTCGATCGCAACGAGATCCTCGGGCAGCAAATCGAGATCGCAGTGCACCAAAACTTCGAGGCTCGCCAAGGCCAGCGACTCGGAGGCATAGATCACGAATCTTCGCGGTGTATGCCAGCGCCCAGCCGCGAGCAGCCCGCCCCGGCCGTCCAAGGCTTTGCGTGCGCAGGGCTTGCGACAAATCCGCCAGAGCCGCACTACGCGTAAATCCCGTGGCTCAGATGCAAGAGCGCCTCTTCGACTTGCCGCTGACCGAGTTCCGTGTCGAGCAGGCTAAGCGGCGTGGCGCCGCCAAGCGCACGATTCTCACGCTTGAGCCAAAGCTGCGCCTTGTCGACACTTCCAAGTGTCGTTGCGGCAAACTGCGTGATGTGCGCGATGCGATAGAGACGATCGGACTCGATTGGCGAAAGCAGCTGTTCGTGCTTGCGTCGCGCCAGCGTGCGCGTCGTGATGCCGACCACGGCGCCGACCGCGCCCAAGTCCGCGTGCAAAACTTCCGCCAGCGCTTCGAGCGCTGCATACGGCAATCCCGTGCGCAACGCCTGCACAAAATCCGCTGGCTCGCGGACGGCGCCAAGCACCTTTCGACCGCCTAAGAGCGTAGAGACTTGAATTTCGGATGAGACTGCCATTTGGCATCCATGCTACAGCCAAAAGGCAATGACGGCAAGGACGGAACGTGCAAGAAGAACCTTCCCTTACGCAAGACCAAGAATTTTCCGGGCTTCTTCGAGACTCACGGTGTCACCTTCTCGAATGTCCGGCATTCCCCGATCGACGACTTTGTCCAGATTGGTTTTCAGCTCGGATAGCGAAACAGCATCCTCAGAAAATTTGGTTTGCATGATCTCATCCTGTGCTTGGACCCGCGGAATGGATCTACGAATAACACCGGTTACGAACAATTGCTGAGTCACAAAGTTTTTTGATGTAACGACCACTTCGCTGCGAATCACCTGATCTTTTGAACGACACGCGCCGTCATCGCACAATCGCTGCAGCAAGATTTGCTCTCGCTTGTTGCTCACGCTCTGAATGAAACGGCTCGTTTTGATAAATGCGCGGTCGCTGCAAGAAGCGGTTCAAAATGGCGATCCTTTGCCTGCGATAGATGCAGGCGGGAATCCAGCGATATTCTTGGCGGACTGCGTCCTCAAACGCTTCGTAACTCTCTGTTGTGTTGCCACGAATCGCCAAATCGATGTCCACGAGCAGCGATTCATCCTTCGTCTGCGTCGGAGTTGCGTGGTCCGTCACCTGATCAAACGACGCACGCGCTCGATGCAGGCATTTCTACCGATGCGGCGTCATCAGGGGCGTTTGCTTGGAGTGCTCGATGTGCCTTGCGCGATTTGCTGGATGGAGGCGGGATGTTCGAAGTTGCCGTACTTGAGGAAGTGAACGGTTTGGCGAATCGATTCTTTGTTGTTCATCAAGAAAGGATGAACGGTGGGAACGAGCACAAAATCACGCATGCCTTGAATCTTCGTGCTTTCGACGGAGACGGTGCCGTCGTCGTCGCCGGCGAGGATGAACGTCGACAGAATGGGGCTGATCGTGTGCGTGCCGGCGATGATGCCGGTTTCAAAGTCGACCGGCCCAAGTGCGACGGGCACGGCATCGGGCGCAGTGCCAAGCTGCAAGCCTGCAGGTGTCGCAACGATGTGTAGAGGATCGAGACGTGCGAGTTTGTCCACGATCTCACTACCTTGATTTGGCGGGCCAAGCATGACGACGCGCCCAATCCGAACTTCAGGCGCCAACGCATGCAGTTGCCGCACGAGAATACCTCCCATGGAATGCGTGACGAAATCAACTGGATGCGAAAGATTGCTAACGCACTTACGCAGAGAAGGTAATACACTTTCTCGTGTCAATATTTCGATGGGATACTCGGTCGAGGGATATCCGATGTTGCAAACCTGAAAACCCTCGGCGCGAAGTGCTACCTCGAGTTTTTTCATCGAAGAAGGTTTGCGTGCGTGCCCGTGCAACAAAACCACGACTTGCTGTGCATCCGCGCGCACAGCGGTTCCAAACGCAAAGATCACAGTCGCAAACAAAATCAAACCAAGTGAAAATTTCTTCATTCTTTTTATTTTGGTCTCAGACGCGCTTCGGGTCTGTGTCCTTCGTCACCGGCTGCGCATCGTTGCGATAGGCCGTCACCTTGTCGCGGCCCTTTTCGAATTTGACGAAATCTTTCGTCGCGAGATAAAAAGCTCGATCGCAGCCCATGCAAATTCGATCGTGCAGCTCCACGGTCATCACGCCCACGCAGTCGATCCACTCCGACGCATTTTCGAGTACGTCCTTCTCGCCGCCCTCGATATCCATCTTGAGGAGATCGATGCGCTCCATCCCATATTTTTTCATGAGCGACGGAACCGTCACGCATTCGACTTCTTGGCCGGTGGCTTCGGATTTCTTGTGGGTTTCGGAAACCGTAAAACCCCACGAACCCGTAAAGCGGTTCTGCACCATACGCATGCCCGGCGAACCCCAGATCGCCGCTTTCACGGGAATCACATTTTTATAATTGCGAACATTTTTTTGCAGCAGCTCGAAGTTTGCGCTCTCGGGTTCGACGGCCAGAATTTTTGCATCGGGATATTTACGCGCAAAGAAAATTGCACTCGTGCCGATGTTCGCACCTGCGTCGAGAATCGTCTTGGGATCCTCGATGCGAATCGCGTCGTATTCTTTTTCGAACAAGCTGTGGATTGCCACGCGCAGATCGGGCGTCGTGGTGCGAACGGTCACTTCCACACCGTCGATGTGGATCGTGCGCAAGCGCTCACGCTTGAGCAATTCGTCGATGCTACACCAATAAGAGTCGGGCGCATCGATCGCCTGCAAGTATTCCCGGATCCGCTTTCCGCGGCGCTTCAGCTTTGCCAAATCGTTTTCCTTTGCCTCGCCTTGCGGGCGTTACGCCCGTTGAATAATCAAGAAATGGCTGTAGTGAATCGCATCGCCCTTGGCGGGCGCAGTCAAAATCTCGCGCACAAAAAAGCGGCCCTCGCCCCAGGTCAAAATCAAATAGGGCATTTGCGTGATGTGCGCGCCGAAGGGATCGAGCTTTGTCGCCTTCTCGTGACCCGAGGTGTGTTCGAGAATACAGATTCCGCCCTTCTTCACACAACTCATCCAGGCATTAAGACACTTTTTTGGATCATAGGAATGATCGAATGAGTTGCTGTAAATGAAATCGGCCGCATCAATCCACTCTGGTTTCACTTCATGAAAATCCCACTGGATCGTGTGCGGAAAATCGGTGGCGGTGTCGGAAATTTCCGTTCCAATCACTTCGCAACCAAGGTGCTTGCGAAACCATTCTTGTTCCTTGCCGCGGCGTGTGCCATGACAAATCCCAAACTCCACCTTGCCCTGTGTCTTTTGAATGTAGTTCGCGAGAAAGGCGATGTTCTCTTCGAGCACCCAGACATTTGCGATCTTGCGCTTGTTCCCCAAAATCTGAACTTCTCGGTAACGCTCATAATCGAACGAGCCATCGGGCTTGCAATAGCGATACAGCTCGACACCATTTTCGGTAGCCACCTCCGAGCGTCGCTTCGTGAGTTCGTAACCGAAGTGATTTGCAATTTTTCGAATTTGTTTTTTGATCATTCAATCTCCGTCACAAGAGGGACTCACTCAAAGAATGCAAGAATTTCACACCGACTCTTTCACGTGTTTTTCCCGACTGCAATTGGCTTGTCAAGGTTGGCCGCGCTCTTTGTCTTCGCGACGATGCGTTCGATCGCGCGATCGTGCATACGCGAAAGCATGAGCAAAGCCGTGAGCGCTCCCACAAGTGCGAAAAACATATCCGATTGCGTATCCCAGGGATCGCCTTGGGTGCCAAGAAACTCTTCGGCACCTTGCCCAAAAGCAAGCGCAGCGGCCCACTCGACAAGCTCATACGTTGCGCTGATCGCGAGTACCACGCAAAGGATAAGAAAACTACGCATTTTTGTGCCGCGCACCCAATCCCCGCGAAACAAAATTTCGCGAGCGACGAGTGCCGGCACAAAGCCTTGCGCAAAATGACCGATCTTATCGTAGGGGTTGCGCTCAAGACCAAAAAACTCTGCGAGCCGAAAGCCAAGCGGCACACGTGCATAGGTATAGGAGCCCCCAACCATCAAAATCAC
>JADFDR010000034.1 GCA_018262735.1 Geobacter sp. | reverse complement strand
CCTGAATTTCCGCAGCGTTGAAGAAGAAGCCAATCTCGATCTTTGCGGTGTCAGGTCCATCCGATCCGTGCACGGCATTGGCTTCAATATCCGTTGCAAAATCTTTGCGAATCGTACCCGCCTCGGCCTTCGACGGATCCGTCGCACCCATCAAGCGACGATTGACTGCAATCGCATCCGGACCTTCGAGTACGCTCACGACGACCGGGCCTGCGGTCATAAACTTCACGAGCGAGTCATAGAATGGGCGTGCCTTGTGCACAGCATAAAAGCCGCGCGCTTGGGCTTCCGTCAGATGAATCATTTTCAGTGCAATCACTTTGAGACCTGCTGCTTGAAAGCGGCGTAAAATTTCGCCCGTAGCGTTCTTCGCTACAGCATCGGGTTTCACAATCGATAGGGTTCGCTCGATTCCTGCCATGGGTTGTTCTCCTTCTTCTCTTCGTTGCTCTCTGGCCTTGGTCCTTCTTCCATGACCTCGCAACCAGAGGCTTGCAGCTTTGGGTTTCCGTGCCGGAATGCGTCGGTGGCAACGGGAGCGCAAGACTAGCCGCCCCTTTTGAAATTCGCCCCGTGTTTCGAGATCCACCTCGCGTTAAATCGAGGTCAGCATGTTCTCCACGATACTCGTGAGTGCGAGCTGTTGATCGATATCCAGATTCTGGAAACGGACCCCGACACCACGCGGCAATTCGGAATTTTGCTCGTCACGAGTCCACGCCACGACGCCCTGCACGCTCACACCTGCGCCACGCACACTTTTTTCAATATGAAGAAGAAGTGGAGTTCCCGGCTCGAGGTGTTGATCGAAATGCAAAAACGCGCCGCTATCCGAAAGATCGAGTACCGAGCCCGCGATCTTGTGACCGCCCGCTTGGATTTGCGCATCGAGTTGAGCGGGGACACGAAGTGTGCGGCGTTTCGTTCGCGAAGCCGATTGCAATGCGGTGGTCGGATCTATGCCTTCGAACTCCATCTCGAGATCGGCGCGAATTTGTTGCATCCGCTCGAGATCCGACACAGAAAGCGGACGGCTGCCTTGCAGACGTTGGCGATTGAGCGCAATGAACTCACTCACAATCTGCGAGAGCTCTGACCTTGAAAAACGTGACTTCGAAAAATGCAGCGGAAAGCGCTTCACCCAGATCCCCATCAGCACAGCTGGCGGGGATTGATAGCCGTCTCCAGATTGCAATTCAAGCATTCTAAACAGCGATAACCAAATGAATTTCCTCGGTATTTTAAGATAAACAATCGTCTGCTCTTCCGTGATATTTGCGCACCACCACGCGATCTAGCTCTTGCTGCCGACGGATATCCATCCCGTTTTGCGTTTGGACACTCGCACGACAGCGAGGGCTTGCATCGCTTGAGGCGAGCGCCGTGAATCCTCAAAGACGCACGGCCGAGATACAAAACGCAAAGGACAAAACACCGGCTACTGCCACATCGATCGGCATAGCTTTCTCAAAATCTACGATACTCTCCGCGCGCGAGGAGATGGACAGGAGATCGCCGGCGTGCGAAAGCGCGCGGGAGGAAAGTCCGGGCACCACAGGACAGAGAGGTCGCTAACGGCGACCCGAGGCGACTCGAGGGAAAGCGCCACAGAAAACACACCGCCGATGAGCCGCGTTTGCGGAAACAGGCAAGGGTGAAATCGTGGGGTAAGAGCCCACGCACGACAGCCAGGCGACTGGCGGTGCGGCAAGCCCCTCTCGGTGCAAACTCAAATAGGGACACGAATCTCGGCGGTCCGCCGAGTCACCGCTTGCGGTGGGCGTGTCCGGGTAGAGCGCTCGATTCCGGCAGCAATGCCGGAACTAGAGGAATGATCTCCACCGACACATTGTTGGGACAGAACCCGGCTTACCGTCCATCTCCTCGTCCTCGCACCGCACGGCAACATTTCGCATCGCCCGCAAGCCGCTTCCGAATCCCGCTAGGGGACATCTAATCCATTCTGTTTTTCGAGTACTTTTGCAAACCGCGGCTGATGTTTTCCGTCGGTGGAAAGCCGACTCGCGTTTGCGGGGCGGCATGGATCAGGAGCTTCCTAGGTCTCGAGCAAATCGTGCTGATAGCAGTGAATGATCTTAAGTCGCTGCGGATCGTAGTTTTTCCATTTGGGCGAGAGAATCGAATCGTGCGTCACTTCGCGGAAGCCTTGGCGCACGAAGAACGCCCCCACCGGTTCCGACGTCGTACACGCAAAAATGTAAGCGAGCCCCAGCTCACGCGCCCAATCGACGGCATACTGCACGAGATGCATGCCTACACCTTCACCCAGGAAACGCGTTACGGTGTAGAGCGCCGCAACCTCGCCGCTGGCTTGCTCATCATCCACAAGCAGGCTGCCAACACCGGCGAGATAACGCCCTTCGACAAACGCACCAAAGCCCTGCTCCAGCACACGATCGATCTCGGCCGCAGAACGCGCAACCAAGTAACCTTCGTCTGTGCCTTTTTGGATGAGATCGTTGGCCGCATCGAAATCGTCGATTGAAAGCGGACGCACTTCGATGTAGCTCTCATGCGTAAAGAGCGTCCCCGAACCCGCATAGGTAAAAAGTTCGTCGGCGAGACCATCGAGCGTGCAGAGATTCACGGCTTCGACACCCACTTCGAGCATGATCCGAATTTCGTTCAGAAGCGCGAGCCGCGCAGGCTTCCCTTCGAAGGAAGTCTTCTCGAGGTAATCGCAAAGCTCATCCCAGTGCACGAACGAAATGGCACCGCCTTGCGGATTGCGAATGCCTCCTTCTTCGTCGACACAAACAAGTTTGAAACATCCAAGTGTCAGCGCGAGCATGCGACACACGACTGGGAATTCCGTATCCGGCGGCGCCACCACGCCCACACGCGGCGTCTGATTCAAACGACGCCAAATCTTGCTCAGAAGATTCTCCTCATTCGAAAAGAACACTCCCTCGAAAGCACCGAAAAACTTCGATTGGCTGTCGCTGATGACGACGACACGCGTGCCATTGCGCGTCAATTCCTCGATGGCGCTGATGAGAACACCCATGTGATGAATGCATTGCGAAGGAATTGCAATCGCGAGTGTGCGTCCACGAAACTCGTTGAGATAGAAATCCTTCTCCGAAAATCCGGGACGTTGCACTGCGCTCTTCTCGGTTTTTTCCCAAGAACTCATCGAAGTCTCGCTTCGCATGTTGCGCTCGCGCCTCGTCGCGCGAGAACGGATCTCCAACACGTCGCTTCAGCAACGCCAATGTTCAGCGAGCGAACTGCCTTGCGTCGCGCAATCGATGTATCGATCATCGCCAATCCATTTCCATTTTTATTGACTTCTTGCATCGACCATCCTTCGAAAGGTTTTTCGCTTCTCTCCACAGCGATGCGAAAATCGCGCCCGACTTTCACTCATTCTATCGTCGAAAGCCATCACCAAATCCATGCTTTCCGACGTCGTAGCACCCGCGCTCGGCCAACGCGCCGAATCCTCCACTTGCACGCAAAAGCATTGAAGAACGATTCCGAAAGCAGCTACCGTGCCGCGCATGGACAGGCAAAGATGAAAATGTTCCCGCCGACAATCGCGTCCTGGCTTGCAGCGAGAGGCTTGGTTCTCACGCGCTGCATCACGACCAACGCCGTGCAGCGCAGTATGGCACCTCCCGTACTCGTGGTGATTGCCGCCGACTTCGCAATTGCCGCTGCCATGGCCAAAACCGGTGCGGCAGCCTGGATCGCGAACGACTTGGTTCTGCTCGCGGAGAATTCAAGTCTGTGGTTTGGGCTCGCACTTGTGTACCTCACGACAAGGGTGCTTTCGAAAAGTCTCCATCCCGATGCATCCGCAGCGATCCTGTTTCCAATTTGCATCGCTGCAGCGAAACCAATCGGTGTCGATCCCCGTTCCTTCGCAATGGCCATTGCCGCCGCAGTGGGTTGCGCCTTTGCATCGCCCGTCACCTATCCAACACATCTCATCGTGGATGGCTCCGTCGATTACCGCTTCTCGGACTTCGCACGCACCGGATTGCTGCTCCACTTGATTTGCGCAGCGATCGTTCTGACGCTCGCGCCGCTGATCTGGCCGCTCTTACGCTTGATGCAATCAACACGAAACCAGATCGCATTCGTCAACACAAAAATGCGTTGCATTCCTTTGCTGCTCGTTGCACTGCTCGCCATGCTGTGGCAGATCTCCTGCGCAAGCTCGAACGAACCTTCGCAAGCAAATCCGCCCCCCTTTTCGACCCAGCTCCTGGGACAGACCGACTATCCCACACCCCGCAAAATGGCTTACCGGACGCCGCGCATCCTGCTTGAAGCCGAAGGCGTACGCGTCGTTTTTGATCTCATCAACGGCAAACCCTATCCCCACTTCGGCGTCATCCTCAAAATCACACTCTTGGGATCATCGGGCGAGCGGCAAAGCCAAGAGGTTTATGTCGGTCCGATGCTGTCGCTCGAAACCAAACGCGTAAGCACCCTGGTCGAAAACATCGATTTCAATCCCACCGATCTCACAGTTGAGCTTCTCGCCGAGCACTAATTCGGCATTTCAAGTCGTTTCCAGCGATCTGCACGGATTTTATTCTCTCTACCTATGGTCCCCTTGACAACCTGCCGATAGAAGCCATGCGTTCTGCGCGCTGGAGGCTCTGCGTGCTTCCTCGCAAGGCAGCGCGCAAGAAAAATGGGAAACCGAAGAATCCAAGGAATTTCCACTTTTCAAAAAAGTAGGCAGCGTGCGGGGCAATCGAATGCAACCCGCGAATAAGCGGAACGAGCATCGCGTCGGAAGAGCCGAGCAACGAACCGCTGTCCGTGGAGCAAGCAACGACTGACACAAAAATGAGTAGATCGCGAACACGTAGATCAAACCTCGCGCAAACACAGCGGCGTGGCAGCTCCACGAAAAGACGCGGCAACGCAAGTAGAACTCGCAGAATGGAAAGAAGGGAAACTGTGGAAGCAATGGAATCCGAAGCCTTGACCACAAAACCGATCCGCCGCGCAACAGGCAGTGACATGGAAACCAGCCGTGATCGACGTCCCTTGGAATCTTACTTTCAAGAGATCGGCGGCACCGTCACTCTCAAACGCGAAGAAGAAGTCGCCCTCGCGAAAGAATTGCAATCTTCGACGCAAGAGCTGCGCAATGCACTTTTTTCGCTGCCATGCACAGCGCGCCATGTCGTCGAACGCTGGGATGCACTGCGCGCACTCTCGCACACGGGTGCCAAACTCTCGGAAGCCATGGGCGATGAAGAAACGGGAGAAATCGCGAAGCGTGTCGAGCGAGCCGTCAAAAGCTTGCGAGCCCATCTCGCCGAACGCGATGCGCTCGACTCCAACACCGACGCTGCGTCCATGGCCAAAGTCGATCAATCGATCGTGCGCGACTTGCGCAGAGCACAGCTTTCGCTGCAAATGCTTTTCGAACTGCGTGAGCTTGCCTTGTCCTTCGCCACAGAATTGCGTAGCGCTCGCCGAGGCACCACCAAATTTCAAGCGATCGAAGTACGCATCGGAGTGTCACGTGAACAACTGATGGAAACCGTCGCGGACATTCAGTCGTCGTTCGAACGAATGACTTTGGTGAAAAACCGCTTCATCGAGCACAACCTGAAACTGGTCGTTGCCATCGCAAAGGACTATCGCAATCTCGGCCTTTCCTTTCCCGATCTGATCCAGGAAGGAAATCTGGGCCTGATTCGCGCCGTCGAAAAATTCGATCATAAGCGCGGCTTCAAGTTCTCGACTTACGCTGTTTGGTGGATTCGGCAAGCGCTCGTGCGCGCCATTCAAAATCATTCGCGCACCATTCGATTGCCGTCGCACGTGCATGACCGATTGCAGCGCAGTCAGCGCGTGCGCTCGGAACTTGCAAGCCAGCTCGGTCGCGATCCGACGGCGGCGGAACTTGCACCTGCGCTCGGTACCGACATCGAAGCGCTCGAAGCACTCGACCGCTTATCGCGCGAGGCGATCTCACTCGAATCCGCAGTTTCGGGCACGGAGAAAAATCTCCAAGAGTTTGTGCCAGATCCGAATGCTGTTGCGCCGGATACCGACATCGACGGCGATCGAATGCGCAGCGGAATTGGGCTTTTGATCAATCATCTCTCGCCGCGCGAACAACTGATTTTGCGCTTGCGCTATGGCCTCAGCGGTGAAGACGAGCACACCCTGGAACAGATCGGGCAGATTCTCGGTCTTTCCCGGGAACGCGTGCGGCAACTCGAAGCGCGTTCGCTCAAGAAGCTTCGCGAAACGACGCCTGCGCAACACTTGCATCCGATCCTCGAACCGTAACTGCACATCGCAAGCTTGAGAGACCACGCGATCCAAGAAGGTCTGCAGCATCGTAAGAATGCTGCAGGCCTTCTCCGCATTTCGCTTCGGGGGCCTCTGCTGCATTTCGCCCCGCAAACACGAGTTGACTTTCCACCGACGGAAAACATCAGCCCTGGTTTGCAAAAATACTCAGAAAACGAAATGGATCCGCGGCACCTTGGAATCCTCGACGAAACGCAAAAGACTCAACAGCAATGTCCTCGGAGCCAAACGCAGCGCTCAAGCCTCACCTCATGCACGCAGGAAGTAGTGCCAGACGAGAAACACGGCTCCGACGGTCCAGACGTAATACGAGAAGCGATAAAAGCGTTGGTCGCGGAGCAGGCGCACGAAGAAATGCAGCGCAATCAATCCTGACAGCATCGCTGCGACACATCCGAGCGTAATCGAAAATCCATCGGAAACACTTTGCAATTTCGGAATTTCCAACACGACGGCACCGCAGATTGCAATGACTGCCATAAGGAAGGAGAACTCGGCCGCAGCGATCGGCGCCACTCCCAGTGCGAGCGCTGCGACGATTGTCGTACCACTACGCGAAATGCCGGGCAGCAACGCAACGGCTTGCGCACAACCAATCAGAAACGCACCACGCCAAGTCGGTTCAAGAAGTTGTGCGCGACTCAACGTCGTGCGCGTCGTCCAAAGCAAAACTCCCGTCACCATCATACACCAAGATGCGACAACGGCATCGTTGAGTACGCCCTCAATCTCGTCGCCCGCGAGAAGCACGGCAACGACAGCAGGAAGTGTTGCAAGAGCCAGCTTTGCGATATAACGCACGGCAGCGGGGTCAAAGCGCAGTCCGTCCACCACCAGCTTGGCAATGCGTACGCGATAAAAGAAAACGACCGCGACGAGCGTGGCGCCATGCACGGCAATGGTGAACAGCGGACCATCCCCCACACCGAGCACTTCCCGTGCGATCGCGAGGTGCCCCGAACTCGAAACCGGCAAGAACTCCGTGAACCCTTGGATCAATCCGAGCAAGATGGCTTCGAGTGCGTTCAACTGCTTTCCTTTTTAGTTCGAACGCGCGCGTTCGCGCCACGAAACCCGCAAGCCTTCGATCAACAAATACACCGCCGGTACCACGATGATCGTGAGCACCGTCGAAAAAAACATTCCGCCAACGACGGCGATGCCGAGTGGCGAACGCGACTCGCCACCGGCACCAAGCCCTAGCGCAATCGGCATCAGGCCTGCAATCGTCGAGAGCGCCGTCATCAGAATCGGGCGGAAACGTGCACTCGACGCCTCGCGCACGGCTTCAAACAAACCTACGCCACGCTCGCGCAGTTGATTGGCAAATTCGACGATCAGAATCGAGTTCTTCGTCACGAGTCCAATCAACATGAGAAGTCCGATCTGACTAAAGATGTTGAGCGTCTTGCCAAAGAGAAGCAACGCGACGAGTGCACCCGTAAACGAAAGCGCAGCGGCTACGAGAATCGTAAAGGGATGCACGAAGCTCTCGAATTGAATTGCGAGCGTGAGATATACAATCACGAGCGCAAGCAAATACGCAAACTGCATCGCGCGCTGCGAATCGAAGTACGTCTCCGCCTCTCCCGAAAGCTGCACTTGGTATCCTTCGCCTTTCGGCAAAACTTCCTCTGCAACTTCGCGTATACGACGCAGTGCCTCGCCTTGCGAAATCGCATCCGTCATATGTCCCTCGACCTTCGCCGAACGCAATCGATCGTAATGCGGAATCTCGCGCGGTGACACATCTTGCTGTGCAGAAACAACCGAAGAAAGCGGAATCAACTCACCCCCGCGCCCACGTACAAAAAGCTCAAGCATGTCTTCCGGCTTCGAACGACGCTCTCGTTGCAATTGCGCAATCACATCATAGGAACGTCCATCGAGCTTGAACGTGGAAAGATCGAGTCCACCAAGCAAAATCTGCAGCGTCTGTGCAATGTCTCGCGCAGAAACGCCGAGATCGGCAGCACGATCGCGGTCGATCTTCACCTCGAGTTGCGGTTTGTTGATCGAAAGATTGCTTTGCAGATTCACAATCCCGGGCACTTGCTGCGCGCGCTGCACGACCTCATCGGCATATTGATTCAAGCGTTGCAGATCGTTGCCTTGAATCACGAGTTCAAGAGGAGACGACGTGATGGATTGACTGAGCGCTTTGGGCTTGAACGTGAACACCTGCATTCCAGGAATCATCCAGAGTTTCTTCGCAAGTTCCTGGAAGACTTCTTCTTGCGAACGCTTGCGCTGATCATCCAGCATCACGAAGAAAAATCCGCGATTGACTTGCCCCGGCCCATTCATGCCGAGCGCCACGATGGAAAGCAGATTTTCCACTTCCGGTGTCGCCAGCAAAATTTCTTCCGCCTGGAGCTGATAGCGCTCCGTGTATTCGATCGTGCTTCCGACGGGAGCAATCGTCATAGCATAGATCGTTCCTTGATCTGCATCCGGCACGAGCTCGCTATCGATCCTCGTGAGCAAAGCCAAACCGATCACGAACCAGACGATGCCCAACACGAGCCAAAGTTTGGGTTGTCGAAGAGCCGACAGCAATTGGTGTTCATAGAGATTGCGCCCGTACTCGACGACATCTCGCAGCACTGCACGCAAACCGGTTTCTTCCGCGTGACCGCTTTTGACGATGCGCGCACAAAGCATGGGTGTCAGCGTCAGCGCGACGAAACCGGAAATGAGTACGGATGCAGCCACCGTGATGCCAAACTCGCCGAAGAGACGGCCCGTCTGATCGGTCAAAAAGAGCAACGGCAAAAATACGGCAGCCACGGAAATCGTCGCAGAAACGACAGCAAACGAAATTTCGCGCATTCCCTCTTTGGCTGCTTCGTAAGGAGTGTGCCCCTCCTCCACCCAACGTGTCACATTTTCGAGTACCACGATCGCATCATCGACGACGAGGCCAATCGCAAGCGTGATCCCCATGAGTGTCAGCGTATTGATCGAGTATCCGGAAAAATACAGCACGGCGAATGTGCCGATGATCGACACCGGGATCGCAAGTGCGGGAATCAGCGTCGCACGCATCGAGCGCAAAAAGAAAAAGATCACGAGGATCACGAGGATCACCGACTCGACAATGGCTTCCCACACATCGTGAATCGATTGCTCGATGAATTTCGAGCTGTCGTATGCGACGACGAGACGCACGCCTGGCGGCATCTCCGTGCTCAGCGCTTTGACCTCATCCTTGACGGCACGCGCCACATCGAGCGTATTCGCGCTCTTACGCTTTACGACGCCAAGACCAATGCTTGGCCTACCGTTGAAGCGCAATGCCTTGCGCTCGTCTTCGGGGCCGGCCGCCACCTTCGCCACGTCGCGCAGATACACAATTGTGTCACCGTACTTTGCGACCGGCAACATCTCGAATTCCTCGACCGAATGCATTTCGCCGAGGCTGCGTACTGTAAATTCCTGATTGACTCCTTCAATGCGCCCCGACGGAATATCGACATTTTCGCGCTGCAATGCGGCTGCAACGTCCGCAATCGTGAGTCCCTTCGCCGTGAGCAAACGACTATCAATCCAGATTCGCATCGAAAAGCGGCGCTCTCCGCCGATCATGAGCGAGGACACACCCGGAAGCTTGCTCAAGCGATCCTTGATCTGATTCTCGGAAATTTCGGTAAGCCGCATCGGGTCGACGCCATCGCCCGAAAGCGAAAGCCAAACCACGACGTCACCGCGTGTATCGCTCTTCGAAATGATGGGATCGTCGATGTCGTCCGGCAGATTGCGGCGCGCCAGTGCCACACGATCGCGTACGTCGTTGGCTGCGTCTTCGAGATTGCGCGACAACTCGAACTCAATCTGAATATCGGAAACTTCCTCCCGACTCGACGAAGTCACGTGCTTCACGCCTTCGATGCCAATCACTTCATCTTCAATGAATTGTGTCACGGACGTCTCGACGACTTCCGCTGCAGCGCCACGGAGGATCGTCGTCACCGACACCATGGGCTTTTCAATATCGGGATATTCGCGTACAGCGAGGCGTGGATACGCAATAAACCCAAAAAGCACGATGATCAGCGAGAACACCGTGGCCATCACGGGCCGATCGATACAAATCTCGGAGAGTTTCAAGCGCCGCCCTCAGTCTTGGCCGCGCCTGGCTTCTCCGTCGGTGGCGCACCTTGTGCGGCGGCTTTGTCTTGAAGAAGCAACATCACGCCGGAAAAGACCTTGTTCACACCGGAACAAACTACAATATCTTGTGTAGTCAGCCCCGACGTAATCTCGACGCGATCGTCTTGGCGACTTCCGATCGTCACGAGCACCTTCGTCGCAAAATTTTGCCCGTCCTTTTTCTCGAGCTTCCATACGAACGTGCCGGTGCGGTCGTACACCACCGCCGACTCGGGAATCAAGAGCGCCTTGTCGTTGGTGCCCAGTTCCGCGCGAATGTTCGCGAACATGCCGGGCCGCAAACGTCCGGCACGATTGTCGATCAGCGCTTTGACGGTCAGGCGACGCGTTTGTGCATCGAGCGTTGGTGAAATAAAGAACACCTTGCCCATAAAAACCTCATCCGGATACGCCGCCACGCGAAACTGCATCGGCGCACCCATTTGCACGCGCGGAAGTGCTTGCTCCGGCACGGAAGCCACCATTTGCAACTCCGCAAGATTGTCGAGTCGCACGAGCGGCGTCTTCACTTCGACGCGCTGTCCTGGATACACGCTCGACAATCCGACCATCCCGCTCCACGGCGCGCGAATCACAGTGCGATCGAGTTGGAGCTGCGCAAACTCCACATCGGCCCGAGCCACCTTGAGTTCTGCCTCTGCGCGATCGAGGTTTGCCGCCGACGATGCCTCATGCGCCGCAAGCGCCTTCGTGCGTTTGTAGGCGGCTTCCTTCAGCGCGAGCGTCGCTTGTGCAGCGTGTAACTTGGCGCGCTGTTCCGCGCCATCGAGGTGATAGAGCGGTTTGTCGGCCTTCACGTATTCGCCTTCGATGAAGTCGAGCGTCTTCACGGTGCCGTCGATCTCGGACTGGATCATCACCATGCCAAGCGCGAACAACTCACCCACGAGTTCGGCCGTTTCGGTCACGGCACGAACCTCAACGGGTGCCACTTCGACGGAAACCGGCGGCGGCCCACTCGGCTTCGACGCGCCTTGATTGCACCCACTCGCAAGCGCGATCAACACCGACGGGAAAAGAAAGAGGCGTGCAAAAACGGACTTGCGCGCACGCCTTGCAAAACTCAAGTCATCATCCCACACGACACCACTCCGCAAAAAAACCGGTCCAGCCCAGCAAAACCGTTGCCTGACTCGGCGGGTCAGCAAGAGTAGGTCAACTTTTTTCCGAAAAACACCCTCGACGTAAAATTCATGTAGGTCCAAACCCAGAAAACCTCGAATCCATTCTATTTTTTGAGTACTTCGCAAACCCGAGCTGATGCCTTCCGTCGGTGAAAAAGCGGCCCGCATTCATCAAGCAGAATTGCACAGAGCCCCCTGGAGCGACGCAGTTTGTTTTTCCGCTCCCCGCATTTCCTCCGCGAGAAGCAAAGACCTCTGCGTGCTTTCCACAAAACCACGGCAACACTCCCTCACAGCACGCGACACAAAGAAAACTCCCTCCACAGACCCGGCAGCGGTCTCCTTCGACACTCACATTCCCTCGCGAAGCGCGATGCGAAGAACGGTTTGAGCTTGCGCGCGGAGCAACCGAGTTTTCACCTACAGTCCTCGCAAAGCGCGATGCGCAGAACGCCTCTCCGCTTGGCCGCCGAGAGCGAACTTGCGCTGCAAATTTCGAGCGCGCGTTTGTGCATGGATACGCAATGCACCGCGCACCTCACACACCAAGCCACTCTGATTTTCCAGTGCGAAATTGCAGCGTCGAAAAACTTGCGCGTTATGATACGGCCCATGCAAAACAACATCGGACTTTTCCTTACGAAACGCGCGCAGTTAAGCCCGTCGGACGAAGCCGTCGTCGAGGTGGAGCGCGGCCAACGCCACAGCTTCCGTGACCTCAATTCCTACTGCAATCGCGTCGCACAGATGTTGCACGCGCAGGGCGTGCAGCGTGGCGATCGCATCGCCGTGCTCATGATGAACGAAGTCGAGTACATCGCGACATATCTCGCAATCGCCAAGCTCGGCGCGGTGATGGTGCCCTTGAATTGGCGACTCGTGCCGAGTGAACTCGCCTACATCCTGAAGGACGCCGAGACGAGCTTCGTGATTTTCGACGCTGAATTCGACGAAACCGTGAAGGCGCTGCACGCGCAACACCAAAGTGATGTCAAAGTCTGGCTACGCGTCGGCGATCCGAGCACGGCTCCCGACTTCACGAAAGACTTCCAGCGCCTTGCAGCCAAACACCCCGCAGATGAACCCGAGATCGGCGCGCAAGACGACGACCTACTCTTTATTATGTATACCTCTGGCACCACCGGGCATCCCAAAGGCGTCATGCACAGCCACAACACCGTGATGTGGTCCTCGATTTCGAGCCTCGCGACTTCCGACGTGCGCTATCGGGATCGCTACCTACTCGCACTGCCCATGTTCCACGTTGCGGCCCTGCTACCGGTGATGATTTGCATGCAACGCGGCTGCACGATGGTGCTGCTGCGCGCGTTTGACTTCGGAAATATCTTAAAGACGATTGATCACGAGCAGGTCACGATCTTCCTCGGTGTACCGGCGATTTTGCAATTCATGCTGCTGCATCCGGACTTCGAAAAATACAGCCTCAAAAGTTTGCGCTGGCTTGTGTGTGGCGCGGCGCCCGTGCCGATCCCGCTGCTCGAGAGCTATCAGAAGCTCGGCATCGACGTAAATCAAGCCTATGGCCTTACCGAGAGTGGCGGTCCGGGCTGCATGATCACGCCCGAAGAAGCCAAACTCAAAATAGGATCGACGGGACGCGCTTTCTTCCACACCGAAATCCGCGTCATCGACACCGACGGAAAAGACGTTCTTCCCGACGAACCTGGCGAGCTCATCCTCCGTGGCAAGCACATCATGCTCGGCTACTGGAAGAAACCCGAAGCCACCGCCGAAGCCTTGCGCGACGGCTGGCTCTACACCGGCGACATCGCCACGATCGACCGCGATGGTTGCGTCACGATCAAGGATCGCCTGAAAGACATGATCATCTCTGGCGGCGAGAACATCTATCCGGCCGAAGTCGAGAGCGTGCTCTCCGGATTCGACAAGGTGAAAGAAGTCGCCGTGATCGGCCAGAAATCGCAAAAGTGGGGCGAATCGCCGGTGGCGGTCGTCGTCCCCAAAGACGGCGTCGAAATTCGCGAGGAAGAAGTCTTCGCCTTCTGCAAAGACAAACTCGCCAAGTACAAGCAACCCAAGGCCGTTCTCTTCACGAATGCTTTGCCGCGCAATCCGGCGGGTAAAATTTTGAAGAAAGAACTTCGCACCAAGTTCCCTGGCCCCGCGCCCGAGTAGCACCGACGTAAGTCGCAACCCATCAAAGGAAACGAACGACCCATGCAGATCATTTGTTTGGACCTCGAAGGGGTGCTCGTCCCCGAAATCTGGATCAACGTCGCCGAAAGCACCGGAATCCCGGAACTCCGCCGAACGACACGCGAAGAACCCAATTATGATCGACTCATGAAGGCGCGGCTCGAGATCCTCGACCGCCACAATCTCGGCCTGCCCGATATTCAAAAAGTAATTGCCGAGATGGGGCCACTCGAAGGCGCGCGCGAGTTTCTCGACTCTTTGCGCGAGGCATATCAGGTCGTGATTCTATCCGACACTTTCTATGAATTTGCAGAACCGTTGATGAAACAGCTTGCTCTTCCGACTCTGTTCTGCCATCACTTAGCCGTTGCTGGAACCGGGCGAATCACGGGTTATAAACTCCGCATCGATGACCCGAAACGTAGAGCAGTACGTGCGTTTCGAGATTTACATTTTTGTGTCATCGCGGCGGGCGATTCGTACAATGACACGGCCATGCTAAGCGAGGCGCATGCCGGCATCCTGTTTCGTGCACCCCAAAATGTAATTCAGGAATTTCCGCAGTTTCCAACTGCGGTCGAATATGCCCAGCTCCGCACCGAAGTCGATGCGGCAGTAAAGCGAATCACTCTCGAAGGAGAGTAAGGAGAAAAGGAAATGCGTTTACGAAGTGGCGTTATTGCTCTTACACTTGTTTGTGCTCTTTACGGTTGCAAGAAGGCTGAAGAGGCAGCTCCGGCCCCGGCTCCGGCTGCAGAAGCTCCGGCTCCGGCCCCGGTCGAAGAAGCTCCGGCCCCGGCCGCAGAAGCTCCGGCTGCAGATGCCACCGCTCCGACGGAAGGTGCTCCGGTGGATGCCGCCGCTCCGACCGAGACTGCTCCGGCAGCCGAAGCTGCTCCGGCAGGCCACTAATCGGCTTGGCGAAATTGCCACGCATGAGTGTCATATAATGTCTCGCGGCGTGTTCGGGGAAACTCGAACACGCCGCGAGCACGTCAAGGAAAGGAAAGGAAAGGAAAGGAAAGGAAAGATCGCGATCCATTCAGGTATGCAAGTCGTCTGCCACCCTAAAGGAGAAAAGAAATGCATTCATATCTACGAAATGGAACTTTGGTTATCGCTCTGCTCTGTGCACTGTACGGCTGCAAGAAAGCCGAAGACACGGCTCCGACAACGGCACCTAGCACGCCGACTACACAAGAAAATGTAGCTCCGGCTGATGCTGCGCCGGCTGCGGACGCCACAACGAGCACAGAGGCACCCGCGACC
>JADFDR010000033.1 GCA_018262735.1 Geobacter sp. | reverse complement strand
CGCTGCTATTCGCATGACGATGTCGTCGGCGCGGAACTCGGCGGCGCGCTCAAAAACGTGGTCGCCATCGCGGTCGGAATTTGCGACGGACTCGATCTCGGCAATAACGCACGCGCGGCAATCATGACGCGCGGCTTGGCCGAAATCGTGCGGCTTGGCGTGGCCATGGGCGCAAATCCCCTAACCTTTATGGGACTCTCAGGAATGGGAGATCTCGTACTCACTTGCACCGGTGATCTTTCGCGCAATCGAAGCGTTGGCCTTGAGCTCGGACGCGGCAAAAAACTCACGCAAATCCTCGAAAAGATGAACCAAGTCGCGGAAGGCGTGCGCACAGCTTATTCGGCGGCAGAACTCGCGAAGCGCTACAACGTCGAAATGCCGATCGTCGATCTTGTGCGCTCGGTCCTCGAAGACGAGCTTTCTGCGCGCGCAGCCGTGCGTTTCTTGATGTCTCGCCAACTTCGTAGTGAAACCGCGTAGTTGCAATTTGCGAAGTGATTCGCTTTGAAGGAACCTCGGATCCATTCCACTGTACAAATATGGGTTGATTTTCTGCCGACGGAAAACACCGACCCGGGTTTGCGAAAGTTCCCAAAAAGAAGAACAGATCCGAAGGCTCCTGCAATCCTTTGAAGCCCCGACGAAGAGGAAACCATGCGCCCCCTGCAAATTTGCTCCTTGCTTCTGATGCTCTGCACGGGCATCTCGACGAGTGGTTGCGCGACGCACACGACCCGCCATCTCGTCCAAGACGATGAAAAAATTCGTTTGGTCTTGCGCGGGAAAACGCACTCCGGCGAACCCATCGATCGAGGCTACGCGCATCCACTTTCGATTGCGCCGGCGCGCATGGCACATGCACTCGCACGAATCGACGTGCGCCTCGGCGACGACAAACACGGACGCAAACCCGCGATCCCAACCGAACTACTTTATGACCTCGGCGATGCGCTAAGTCGTGCGTTTGCCAAAGCCGATTCAAGCCAGGAAATCGTGGGTTGGTTGACCGAGACGCGAATGAAAGCGGGTCTCTTCCACGAAAAACGCCTTACCTCCTTCGCCGCGTATGCGAAAGACGAAAAAATCTACATCCATTTCGATCGCATCGACTGGAAAATTCCTGAGCACGCGGCCGACGAAGATCCGTTCGAACCGCAACTCGATCAAAAACCCGCAATGACGTTTCAGCTCCTCGCCTCCGAAGGAATCGGGATCGCACCGCCAAGCGCGGTGGTCATCGATTGGCAAAACGAGGCCTTTCGTACACCATCTCGTGTACAGATCTCACCCACGGGCAAAGTGCAGCGACGTGAAATTTTGATGCAAAGCGATGAGGACGAAACGCAGAAACCTTCGAGCGAAATCCAACCCGAACTTTCCGGAAGCTTGAGTCCCGACACCTTGCGCAAGCTCGCCGATCTCGAGGCGGCGCGCCGGGAAGGCAAGATCAGCGAAGCCGAGTATCAAAGCCAACGTCGACAAACACTGCAAGCCGATCCTGGCTCGCCCTCGAAATAACGCGCACATATGAACACCGATCCCTCCACCCCTTCGAACTGCGATTCCTGCTGCGATCTCCATTTACACAGTAATGTTTCAGATGGATCCTTTGCGCCTGCGCAAGTCGTGCGCTTTGCGCACGAAAACGGCGTCGCGGCGATTTCCCTCACCGACCACGACAGCGTCGCAGGACTCGACGAAGCGCGCGACGCGGCGCAAGCATTCGGCATCGCGTTTTTAAATGGCGTCGAAATTTCCACGTCGTGTGAAGGCCGTGAAATCCATCTGCTCGGCTATGGCTTTGATCCACAAAACGCTGCTCTCCGCGAACTCTTGCAGCGTCTCACCGACGAGCGCCATGCACGGATTCCAAAAATGGTCGCGCGCCTGAACGAGCTTGGGATCGCACTCGAAAGTGCGCGCGTTTTCGAAATTGCAAAAACCTCAAGCCCGGGACGCCCGCACGTTGCGCAAGCACTCGTCGCGATCGGCGCCTGCAAAAACACGCAAGAAGCCTTCGAGCGTTATCTCTTCACACGCGGCCCCGCCTACATCCCGCGTGCGGAAGTCTCGGCCCAAGAAGGCATTCACGTCCTGCACGATGCAGGCGCGGTCGTAGCCTTTGCGCATCCCGGGCTTACGAAAAATTCAAAGCTGACTGGCTCCGAAGATTTCCAAAAAATTTTGAAAACTCTTTGCGAAGCCGGTCTCGATGCGCTCGAAGTCGATCACCCCAGTCACTTGCCAAGCACACGGCGAAAACTTCGCAAACTCGCCCGCGAGTTCGCGCTTCTCGAAACTGGAGGAAGCGATTTTCACGGTGCAGCCAGTCCAGGTGTTTGGGTCGGACGTGGGCGTAGCAACCTGCGCGTGCCACTCGCGCGATTCGAAGTTTTGCGCACGCAAATCGAAGCACTACTCCACGAACAACACGAGGCGTAAGGAAGATCGACTTCTTCCGCGTGCGACCCCATCGCAAAGCTGCCGAACGATTGACGCCCGCAGAGCCTCGGCCTAGGCTCCTTCGCGACGGGTTCTTGTAATGGGATGATTTCCGCCGCTTGCAGATCCGAGGACTCCCTTCATTGGGTGGGGTTCCTTCCCCGACATGCTAAGCGGCCTCAAAAATAGAAGATTTTTATGTCCGACCGACGCAACACGAAGGACACCAATTTGTGTCATGGCACAAAAGGGGATCCGGGATTTTCGACGCGCAGCGTTCACTCCGGCGAGCGAGAGCGCCAAACCAGCGACTCGATCACGACGCCGATTCATCAGACGTCCACCTATTGGTTTAAGGACTCCGAGGAAGTGCGCGCCTATCAAGAAGGCCGCAAAGAGCGCGACGAATACGGCCGCTACGGCAATCCGACGCTGCGTGCCGTCGAACACAAGCTCTCGGAACTCGAAGGCGCCGACGACACCGTGCTCTTTGCTTCGGGAATGTGCGCCGCGACCACGGTGTTTCTCGCCTTGCTGCCCAAGAACGGCCACTTGGTTGTGACGAGCGATTGTTATCGTCGCACGCGTCAGTTTGCGCGCGAGTACCTGACAAAGCTTGGTGTCGAGACGACCGTGATCGAGCCGTCAAATAACGCGAAACTCGCCGAAGCCTTGCGCGACGACACGACGCTTTTCTTCACGGAACTACCGACGAACCCGTATTTGCGCGTGATGGACATCCCCGAGACGGTGCGCATTTGCCATGCGCGCGGCGTGAAAGTCGTGGTCGATTCCACGTTCGCAAGCCCAATCAATTATCAACCGCTTTCCGACGGTGCAGATCTCGTGATCCACAGCGCGACCAAATATCTCGGCGGACACAACGACTTGCTTGCGGGCAGCGCCTCAGGCAAAGCCGACGTGATGGCAGAAGTGCGCAAAGCCGTCGGCATTCTCGGTGGCGTACTCGCGCCGCATTCGGCGTATCTCTTGCTTCGCGGCTTGAAGACGTTGAGCCTGCGCATCGCGCGGCAGAATGAAACCGGACTTCGCGTCGCAAAGATGCTCGAAGCGCATCCCAAAGTGCGCCGCGTGTATTATCCACTTCTCGATAGCCATCCCGATGCGGCGGTCGCCAAGCGCCTGCTTCGCGGCGGTGGTGGCGTCGTGACTTTCGATCTCGACACCGACTTCGACGGTGCGGTGCGCTTCGTCGACGCTTGCAAAATTCCATACATCGGGCCAAGCCTCGGCGGCGTCGAAAGTTTGATCGAAATGCCGGCGCTGATGTCGTATTGGGACATCACCTCGGCGCAGCGCGCGGAATTTGGAATCTCGGATTCGCTCGTGCGACTTGCCTGCGGCATCGAAGACACCGACGATCTGCTCGCAGATCTTCAAAACGCCCTCACCCAGATTTAAATCCGAGTACATCAAAATGCGTATCTTATTCACGAATGACGACGGTCTCGACGCAAAAGGTCTTTGGCACGCTTGGCGTGCGTTTCCGGATCACGAGCGGGAAGTCGTAGCGCCGATGTACAACCAAAGCGGTGCGTCGCACGCTTTCACCTTGTACAGAACGCTTCGCGTCGAAGAGCGAATGATCGACGGCGTGCGCGGGCTTGCCGTGGCCGGTTTTCCAGCCGACACCGTGAAGTTTGCAGTGACACGAACTCGTGTACCTTTCGATTTTGTCGTAAGTGGCATCAACCAGGGCGAAAACTCGGGCGTGGCGCAGTTTTATTCGGGTACGGTCGCGGGCGCGCGTGAGGGTGCGCTCTGGGGAATTCCGTCGGTGAGCATCTCGATCTGGAACGATCGCCCCGAAACGTACGAAGTGGCTGCGGCATTTCTTCGCAAGTGGGTTCCGCGTTGGCACGAAGCGTTGCAACGCGATCCGATCCGCCCATTTCTCGTAAATGTCAATCTTCCAGACTGCGCACCCGAAGAAATCCTGGGGATTCGCATCTGCTATCAGTCGCAGGCGATGTTCCTCGATCACTTCGTCGAAGAGCCGGGAAGCGATGGACATTCGTTCCGGCTTGGTGCAGCGTGGAAAGATACCACGGCCATTACACCGGGAAGTGACGACGAGGCCATCAAGCAGCGCTGCATCGCCGTAACCCCCTTGCAACTCGACGCGAGCTCTCCTGCAACACAAAATTGGCTCAAAAAAATCGACGGGTTCGAGATGCCATGAGCGGCGTTCGGCAGCTCGCGCACGCGGCGGCAATCTTGGCCGCCATCGAAGCCGGCGAGCACCCCAATCTCGTGCTCGTGCAAAACCCCAGCGATGACCCGACACTTTTACGTTTGATCGCGGTTTGTGAAGCGCGCGGCATTGCGCTGCGCCGCGAGAGCGAAAACGATCTGCGCCGCATGAGTCAGACGAGTCCGCCGGCTTTGGCGCTCGCGCTCCTGGGCCGCAATCCTGCGGCAAGCCTCGAAGAAGCGCTCGCGCTCGACGGTGCGTTTTGGCTTTTGAGCGGCATGACCTATCCCGGCAACGTCGGCTTTGCACTGCGTTGCGTGGAAGTCGCCGGCGCGGATGCCGTAGCCGTCGATGCAAGTTTCTCGCCGCAGGAGCGCGATCAAGCGTTGCGCTTTTCGATGCGCGCCAATCGCTTCATGCCGGTGTTCTGGGAAGAGTCGCTGCGCGTCGTCGAACTCGCGCGTCGCGCCGGCCGCTTCGTCGTCGCGCTCGAAGACGTCGGTGCCTGCGCGCCCTGGGAAGTCGATCTCACACAGCCCGTCTTGTGCGTCGTCGGTGGCGAGCGTCACGGCGTCATGCAGGAAATCCTCAAACAAAGCGACGCAATCGTGCGTATCCCGATGGCCGGCTTCATTCCTTCCTACAACCTACAAGCCGCCGTCACCACCCTCGCCATCGAACGCCTGCGCCAACTCGCGCTGCGGACGTCGCAATAACGGCAAATGAATCCCGAAAGAAATTATGGGAGCGTTGAATCGTAACTCGCTCCGTCGTCGATCGGTGTCTCCTGCGCGCCGCGATCGTGTAGAACTCCTACGGCCACCGTTCCCTCGCAACTGCCTCCGCGGCCATCCTGCGCGATAAACCCAAGTGTGTAGACGCGACCATTGAGAAGACCCGAACGCTCGGCACGCATCCGCGCCGTCGAGGTGTCGATCCCAAAAAATCCATCGGGACTGGTGTCGCCGTCGCCAAGGCCATTCACGGGTTCGTCCTGGCGAATGCTCGTCACCGAAATCGATACCGATACCGGATCACCGTCGGGATCGGTCACGTTTTGTACGCGTATTTCGTGCAGTTTGGGATTGGGCGGCCAGAGCGTAACAGCGCTTGGTGTCGATTGCCTGCAGTCTGGTGGTGCATCATCCGGCGGAACAACTGCAGCAGCACGAGATACTGACTCCGTGAATTCGCTGAAGGAGCAATTGTTGTCTTCGTCAAGTTCGATGATTTCATAATCAGCATCCGCGCAGGCAGCGATGTGGAATACACCGGGCGTAAGATCACGGGGTAACGTGAACTGCGCGGTTCCTCCGCCTCGGCTTTCGTCCGGCGCAAGAATACCGAGTCAACGCTCACCAATGACACGCGCAGTACCGACGTCAAATGGCAAACTCGTTGCAAGGGAATAGCGTGTGGTGGAAGCAGGAGGCTCAAGAATTCCGATGTTCTGCGTATGCTCGGTGATGTACACAGGATTGCCACCTTGGGATTGAATCTGCGGTGGCATGAAAAAAGAGATGACCAGATCCGGCCCACCCGTCCACTTGACCATCGCTTCCGCAAGCGCATTCGAATGGGGATCCCAATTGGGAGGTTGAATGCCGATCTCCGTAAAATCACTCGCAGTGGAAGCAAGTTGTAAGGCAGGGTTTCCGTGCACTCCGCGATTTGCCGGCAGCACGGCCCACACGATGCGGTCAACGCCCACGGCCGTGCCAGTGTACTCAAACTTGAACTCTCCGTTTTCGTCGGTGCTCCCCGATCATGCCTCGTGATTGGCGTACGGGCCATCAACGATTGCAACATAGGGAGTCGCATCGTGCTCTGCGGGTGCAAGATTGTAGTTGTAGGTCAGCGGCCGATCCGCAGTGTGGAGATGTCCGCCATTGTTTGCAACGTCACTTTCTGGTGTTTGAATGCCCGTAAGCTTATAGGTGAAAGGGCAACGAACAGGACGTCCTGAATCCGCATTGTAGCAACCAAAAAGGATCTGAATTTTTTTGATTTCTTCGTTCCGACCTTGATCACCCGGTGGTTTTGACGGAGACCAAAGGAACGTGGCGCGATGAATACAACCATATGCCCAAGCCGACGTACTCGCACCCAGGACGAGGCTAAGCACGACAAAGAATGCGCAGACTCTCAACAAGAAAGCGAGAATTGTTTGGACTCGAGAGCGAGCAGGCGCTCTTTGAGTTCGCGGCCACCGGCGTAACCGCCGAGTTTTCCGCCGGCGGCGACGACGCGGTGACACGGAATGATGATCGGGATTGGGTTCATCGCGTTTGCAGTTCCGACGGCGCGCATGGCTTTGGGATTGCCGATGTGCGCAGCCAGCTCACCGTAGGTGCATGTTTTTCCATAGGGAACGCATTGCAATTCGCGATAGACGGCGCGTTGAAAAATTGTCGCGCGCAGATCGAGTGGAATCGTAAACTTACGGAGCGTGCCGGCAAAATATTCTTGCAACTCATGAACATAAATTTGTGTCACTTCATGGTTGAGAATGCACTTTGCGCCGCGCGCATGGCGTTCTACCCAACTTGGAAATCCACGTCCGCAGGCGTTTGGCAAATCCAGATAGACAATTCCCTTCGAAGTGGCAGCAAGGCGAAAGACACCAAACTCGGTCTCGACGTTCGTGGTATAGATTTTTTCCAACGTGACCTCGATTCGTGCCGCACAGCGCGTTGTGCTTGCGCAGGCTTCGTTTTGCCTCATGCAACGCTTGCTGCATCCTCGCACCGCGCATGCTGCATAGATCTGCAGCACAGATCTCCTGCGGCGCAACATCTCACGGCGTATCGTCACCCATTTCAAGCCGCTTCATCATCTTTTGCAACGATTGGCGCGGGATCCCCAGGCGTTCCGCGGCGCGACTTTTGCTGCCGGTTTGACGAATTGCATCGCGAATCATGCGCCTTTTCAATTGATCGACGGCTTGATTCAGATCCAACGCCGAGGGCTCGAGGAGCATCTCGGAACTTGTACCCGACACTTCCTCGCGTATATGATCGGAAAGCATCTCTTCGCGTACGGTGTCCACGTCGCCGGCAAGTGCCACGATGCGTTCGATTTCGTTTTCAAGTTCGCGGATATTGCCGCGCCAGCGATACTCCATCAGACATTGCATGGCGGAATTCGAAAAGCCTTGCAAATGCCGACCCATTTTTTTGTTGGCAAGCTCGAGGAAATGATGTGCAAGCTCGGGAATGTCCGTCTTGCGCTCACGCAATGCGGGCAAATGAATCTCGATCACGCGCAGGCGGTAATACAAATCCTCGCGAAAATTTCCTTCGCGCACTTCGCGACGCAGATCGCGATTCGTCGCAGCGACGATGCGCACATCGACCTGGATCGAGCCTGACGCACCGAGCGGACGCACTTCGCCGTTCTGCAGCACTCGCAACAAACGCACTTGCATGCTCGGTTTTGTTTCGCCGATTTCGTCCATGAAGATCGTGCCGTGATTGGCGAGCTCGAAGAGACCTTTTTTATCGGCGTGAGCCCCGGTGAAAGCGCCGCGTTTATGCCCGAAAAGCTCACTCTCGAGCAACGTATCGGGCAGAGCGGCACAATTCTGTGCAATGAAGGGATGCGCTTTGCGCGGCCCGCTGTAGTGGATCGCGCGCGCGATCAGATCCTTACCCGTCCCGGTTTCGCCGGTGAGTAGCACCGTGGCATCCGTCGCAGCGACCTTTTCGAGGATTTCGAAAACACGCTGCATCGCAGGACTCGAACCAAGAATGCCAGCAAAGGAATAACGCCGCTCGACTTCACGACGCAGATACACATTTTCGCGTTGGAGACGCTCGTTGGCCTCGGCAAGCGCGCAACTCAGGCTGCGATTTTCTTCCGCGAGCGCATATTGCTCGAGCGCACGCTTCACGATCAAACGCAATTCGTTCGGTTCCCACGGCTTTTGGATGTAGCGATAAATGCGTCCTTCGTTTACGGCACGCATCAAGGAACTCATATCTGCGTAACCCGTAAGCAAAATGCGCAAGACCTCGGGATACTGAGTGTTGACTTTTTCGAGGAACTCGACGCCATTCATCTTCGGCATGACCTGATCGGCGATGACGAGCGCGATGTCTTCGCGCGCAAGCACCTCGAGTCCTTCAAGGCCGTTTCGCGCCTTGAAGATCCGGTAATCGTCTTGCAGCGTGAACTCGAGCGACTCGAGAATTCCTTCCTCGTCGTCGACGAGCAGAATGCCGAAAGGCGTACGCCGCTCGCTTCGAGGCGTGCGCAACATACCGTCGGTCAAACTTTCGGAAGGGTGAGTCAATGCGCGTGCCGTCGCCGCATGTGCAAGCGATGTGTGACTCGAAAGAGTGTCACTTGCCGTTTCGCGGGAATCGACGCTTCGCGCATCTCCGCCTTCGGGTTCGACACTTGAAAAACTGAATTTGGATTCGCCCATTTCGCCCACTTCGTCTGCACACCCGTGGCGGTGTTCTGCGCTCCTCGAAGCCTATCACTTTGTATCGTCACGATCTTGCGGAGCGACCAACTCTACGCAAAAAATTGGCGCGAACCGCATGCGACGAAACAAAGACGCGCACGTGCTTCCTCCGTCGGTCGCTTCTCGGTCTCTTCGACATCCCGCGCTTCCCGCGACAGGATGGATCCACCCAACAATCCAAGTTCGAAAAGCGCAGATACGACAAGAGCGACGGAAATACTCCGTCGCTCTTGGCATTCTCAACACTTCAACTCGTACGACTAGCCGCGCTTCTTGCCTTTGGCTGCGGCTTTTTTGACTTTGACTGCGGCCTTCTTGACTTTGGCGGCCGGCTTCTTTGCCGTCGAGCCTGCTGCCTTCTTGCCACTCTTCCGACGGACCAACTGCGCCATCGCGACGTTGCCCTTCTTATCAATGAAGTACAAGTAGCCGGGTTTCTTCTCGACTCCGACCTTCTTGACTTTTTCTGCACGCGCACCTTTCGGTTTCTTGCCTCCACCTTGGGCCATCGGAGCGCGGCTAATATCTCCGCTCTTGTCGAGATAGTACAGCCAGCCCTTCTCGCGTTTGATTCCCGTATTTGCGACGACTTGCGCCATGGTATTTCCTCCATCTCATGAAACGCATTTCGAAAGCCACTCTCTCGAAACGCAACCGGGATATCATTCCTTCGTCTCTTCGACGCTGTTGCGCATTTCGACTTTTCAACGCTTCGACGGTCCGACGGACCCACGCAGAAAACGCATCCCTTTCGCGATCATCTTCGCCGGAAAAGCACATGTCAAACAGTTTTTTGCATCGTTCTCGTTTCGTGAAGGTGTGCGATACGCACCGACTAGCGGTTCGGTGTATGGCAAAGCACTTCAACGCGGTCGATGACGTCGGATTCAAGACCACGATTCTCGAGTTCGTTCACTTCCCGAATTCCCGTCGGACTGGTCACGTTGATCTCGGTCAAAAAACCACCGATGACATCGATTCCGACGAAAAACAGGCCGAGTTCACGAAGCTTCGGCTTGATCGCAAGGATGATTTTTTGGTCATCTCCGTCGATACTCGTGCGTACAGCACGGCCACCGACGTGAAGATTGGCGCGCGTTTCGCCTTCCGCCGGGATGCGCAGCAACGCACCGAGAGGCTCGCCTTCCAAAAGCAAAATTCGCTTATCCCCTTGCCGCACCGCCGGTAAATACCGCTGCGCCATGACGAGTGAAGTTCCAAAGCGCGTGCTTTGCTCGAGGATCGACGCAAGATTACGGTCGCCGCGATGCACATGAAAAATTCCTTCTCCGCCTCGGCCATAGAGCGGCTTCACGATCATTTCGCCGCCGACATCCTCCATGAAAGCAAGAAGCTCATGAATGCGACGGGTCACGATCGTCGGTGCCATGTAGTCGGCGTAGTGCAGCGCGAAAAGTTTTTCATTCGCGATCAAAATGCTTTCGGGCCGATTCAAGACGAGCGTCCGACGGCAAAGCATAAGAATTTGCGTCGTCGATATGTAATCTGCATCGACGGGCGGATCCTTGCGCTGGAAGAGCACGTCGACGGTTTCATCGAGAATCACGCGTCGAGGCAAACCCACTTCGACGTGACGCAGCACGCCACCCTCGGAAATTTCCGAAGGATCGGGTCGGCGCAAGCGAACGGGAAACAGGGTCGCAATCACCTGATGACCGCGCACACTCAAATGCTGCGGTTGGCAATACAGCACCTCGTGCCCGCGCCGTTGCGCTTCGAGCATGAACGCAAAGGTCGTGTCGCCACGAACGTCGATCGTCTCGATCGGATCCATCAGAAAGGCCATGCAAAGCGACGACGTACGCATTTCAATCCCCCTCCGAGTTTGAGGTCATTCCTTTTGCGGTTTCATCCGAAGCATTAGCGCAAGGAACAGAACACTGGCTACGGTATGCACGGCACCGCCGTCCCAACACGGCGAGCTTTGGCCAAACCAAGACAAAAACAAACGATGAAGATGACGACGCTGATGCAAATCTTGTTTACGACTTTTGCGAAGATCTGGCACGCTGCTGCACACGCACTCGAAGGCGCCGATGCGAGCGGCACCTTTTCGATTCGCTGCAACACGCGAACGGGGAGACCTTAATCGAAATGCAGGGTCGTGGCATTCGCATCGTTTCGTTTGCAATCGTAATTCTGACTCTGGCTTCCGTCGCTGTGGGTGCTGCAGCGTTCTATTTCTTGATTCTCTTCGATTTACCTCAAATCAAAAGTCTCGATGATTTTCATCCCGCGCTTTCGAGCCACGTCATCGATCGCAAAGGACATCTCATCGGCGAATTTTTCGAAGAACGCCGCCAACTGATCGCCATCGAAACCCTACCCAAACACGTCATCGATGCCTTCGTCGCAGGAGAGGACGCTTCGTTCTTCACCCACGAAGGGCTCGATTACATCTCCATCTTGCGCGCCGCCGGAAAAAATTTCTTGGCCAAGGTCGAATCCGACGGAAGCGGAAGAATGCAAGGCGGCAGCACGATCACACAACAAGTCGCCAAGAGTTTCATCTCGCCCGAACGTACGCTGCGTCGAAAACTCAAAGACATGGCCCTTGCGCGACAACTCGAAAAGAATCTGACCAAGAATGAAATCTTGTATCTGTATTTGAATCAAATTTTCTTTGGCCAAGGCTACGGTGTCGCCGAAGCAGCGCGGCAATATTTTGGAAAAACCGTACAAGAACTCACGGTGTCGGAAGCTGCGCTGCTCGCCGGTCTGCCCAAAGCACCGTCGGCGTACTCGCCTTATGCAAATCCGAAGGCGGCGGAAATGCGCCGACGCTATGTGCTCGCAGAAATGCGAAAAAATCAATTCATCGACGAAGCGACCTATCAAGAAGCACTCGCGTCTCCTCCTGCACTGCACCGCCCAAAAGAACTCTCCGACTATGCAACGGCGGCGTATTTCACCGAAGAGGTTCGACGCGATTTGGTGCGGCGCCTCGGAAACGAGACGATTCTTCGGGGGGGACTCCGCATCGAAACGACGCTCGACCTCGATTTGCAACACGCTGCGGTGAAAGCCGTGCGTGCGGGGCTAAGCGAACTCGATCATCGTCGGGGTTACCGCGGTCCCTTGCGCGAGATCGAGGCTCGAGCAATTCCGTCGGAACTCGCCAAGCTTGCCGAGGAAAATCGACTTCCCCCGACGGAAGTGACGACGCCAAACGAAAGTCTCGCTTCAAGCGAAAATGCAAAAACGAATTCGAAAAAAAAATCCGACGGAGCGACGAAAAAAGCAAATCACGTTGCGGCGGAAGTAGCTGCGTTTGAAAATCTCTTTTCTCCCGAGCGAAGTTTCGTCGGTGTCGTCACTGCGCTTTCACCGCAAACGGCAACCGCAACGATCCGCTTCGCACCCCATTTCTCGGGCTACGTTCTGCTTGGCGATGTGGCCTGGGCACGCCGTGATCGAAAGCCCGGCGTCGCAAGTTCGATCGAAAAAGTGTTTCAAGTCGGCGATGTCGCACGCTTCAAGCGCGTCGTATCCAAAGCAACGGAGAAGAATGCAAAATTCTCTCTCGAAGACGTGCAGCGTTTCACGCTCTTTCAAGAACCGCTCGTCGAGGGAGCCCTTCTTTCCGCCGATGTCGCTTCCGGCGACGTACTCGCACTCGTCGGTGGCTACGACTTTGCGCGCAGCGAATTCAATCGTGCAACCCAGGCGCGACGCCAACCCGGATCTTCGTTCAAGCCCATCGTATATTCCGCTGCGATCTCAAAGAATTTCACTCCGGCAAGCATTCTCGTCGATCGTCCGTTCATTTACCGCGACGAATACACCGGCAATGTCTGGCGCCCCAAGGGCTACACCGGAGAGTTTCTAGGCCGAATGCTTCTGCGTGATGCACTCGCGCAATCCGTCAACAACGTCGCAATTCATCTCTTGGCCGACGTCGGTCTCGACTACGCAATCGACCACGCTCGCAAACTCGGCATCGAGGCACCTCTCGTGCACAATATGTCGCTTGCCCTTGGATCGAGCGATCTTTCTCTCCTCGAACTAACGCGTGCCTACACGGTTTTCCCGGCAGGTGGAAAATTCAAACCGCTGATTTACGTCACGCGCGTGCTTGACCGAAACGGAAAAGTGTTACTCGAGCATGTACCGCTCAGCAACGATCCCAAACTTGCCGCCTCCGAAAGCTCTCGAACGAAATCTCGTGCGGCGAACAAAACCGCACCACCCACGACAACTGCGACCCCGGTGGCGACCACGCCTCCTGCGACACCTCCCGGCGAACTTCCCAAAGGCCAAGTCTTGCCCGCGACCGATGCCTTCTTGATGATCGATCTGATGCGCGCCGTCGTCTCCGGAGGCACCGCCGCCAAGGCACTCTCGCTCGGGCAACAGTCCGACGGAAAACCCATGGTTGCAGGAAAAACCGGAACCACAAACGATCAAGCCGACGCTTGGTTCATGGGCTTTTCGCCGAATATCACGACGGGCGTCTGGGTCGGCTTCGACGAAAAAACCTTGCTTGGGCGCGGCGAAACCGGTGCGCGCGCAGCCCTGCCGATCTGGATCGACTACATGGGAGCCGCCATCAAAAAGTATCCTCCAGGCGAATTCGTGGTGCCGGAAGGAATCGTTTTTGCGGCGATTGACCGCGACACAGGACTACTCACTTCGCAAAAGACACAACGAAGTGTCTACCTGCCCTTCCGTGCGGGCACACAACCAACCGAAGCCTCTTCGCTCCAGCAAAGAACCGATACCTCGGAAGTTTTGCGTAACGAATTGTTCTAGGGGATCTCGGATCCATTTTCTTTTTCGAGTCTTCCGCCAACTTGGATTGAGGTTTTCCGTCGGTGAAAAAGCACAGCCTCGAAGGAACCTCGAATCCATCGCGTCTTCGCAAGACGATTTGCTTTTCCACCGACGGAAAATCTCAGCCCTGATTCGCGAAAAATGGAATGGATCCGAGGTTCCTTCAAAAACGAAAGAAAGCCGAGCCTCGCTAGATGTCTTCCTCCGACGAAGGTTGCAACCACATCGAAACGATGCGATTCAATCGAGCGAGTCCGGACATAAAAAAGTGATCCGTTTCTGCGATGATTTCGAGACGTCCGTGCGGCAGACCTTGTACGATTTCTTCAAGTTTTGCGACGGGAGCATAGAGATCGCGATCTCCGCAAACGATCAGTGTTTCACCAAAGAAAGTGTCAAGCAACGCAACGTCGAGCGTATCCACCGGCGGTGCCACAAGCAGAAGCTTGTCAACACGCTCGGGCAAAGCCATCTTGCGCACGGCTGCGAGTGCGCCGAAGGAATAACCGCAGCAAAGGATTTTCCCCGCAATCGTTTCCGCCAAGTACGTAAAGGCCGTCTCAAAATCGCGATCGGCTTGCGCAGTATCACCGCGTACTTCGCCCGAACTCGCTCCAACGCCACGCCAGTTGAAACGAAGCGATGCTCGGCCTGCCTTCGCGATTGCGTAAGCAAGTTCACTGATCACCGGCGAGTCCATGCTTCCGCCAAACTGCGGATGCGGTGGTGCGAGGATGGCGCCTGCATCCTCGCCACGAAGTCCGCGCACAAAAAGTCCTTCAAGCACGAAGTCTTCTGCATCGATGCAAATCGCGCGTTCTTCTTGATCGCGGCGCAAATTCATCTCCTCCGTACAGCAAAGGTCTGCTGTGGCTTTGCACCATCACAGCATCGTGTGCCGTCAGCGCGCAAAAATCCTAACCTGATGCATCCGTCACCGCATCTTGCGTCTGACGTAAACACGCCGCCCGCAAACTGCGGCGCAAATTCGTGTAGAAAGAGCGGTGAGTATGGAACGAAAACTCGTCTATCGCGGACGCAGCATCAACGTCTACCAAGAAAAAATGCGTCTCGAGAACGGCAACGAAACGACACTCGACATCATCCGCCATCCGGGTGCGTCGGCCGTCGTACCGTTCGTCGATGAAAACGAAATTTTGCTCATCCGTCAGTTTCGTCATGCAGCGGGCGGCGTGATCTACGAGGTTCCAGCGGGCAAACTCGACGGTGACACACCGGAGTTTTGCGCCGCACGCGAACTCGAAGAAG
>JADFDR010000032.1 GCA_018262735.1 Geobacter sp. | reverse complement strand
GGCGCGTCATTCCGGTGGTTGATTTTCGGGTGCGGCTTGGTCTTGATCCGATTGTGATCAAGCAGGAAAGCCGGATTCTGGTGCTGGAATCCAAGAATGCATTGATCGGATTTTTGGTGGAATCCGTGCAACAGGTGATCCGCCTGCATCGGCACGAAATTCAGGAGGCTCCCGCAGATATCGTGACCGAACAGTCTGATTTTTATCTCGGAGTCGTGCAGCAAGGCGAACGACTCTTGATTCTTTTGAATCCCGATTTGGTGCTCGCCAAGCGCGTACGCCTGCAAGATGTGGCGTAGTTAGGCGACGAAGAAGCTCTAAAGACTCCCAGGGAAAATGCCGATTTTCGCTTGAGTTACGGGTGCTTGGAGTTGGGTACGTGCAAGAGCCCTCTGTCGCGTGCTTTGCGCGAACATCTCCAAATTCGAAAGCGTCGCGCAGGCAAGCGCTTTCGAAGAACGAAGCGGTTCGGCCATCTGACTCAAAAAAGTGTAATCGTGTTTCGCTGTGTCCGCGAAGCGTTTTCGGCGGTTCGATTTTGGGAGATGGACGAGTCTCTGTTCCGATGCGCCATGACCCATGAGGAGTCGCTGCGTTGCAGAATTTTTTTCATCGACTTCCACTTCGTACCCGGCTGAACGTCATTGCGCTTCTGGCATGCAGCCTTTTGCTTTTGGTTTCGACGCTTTTTGCGATTTGCAGTTTGCGTCACCACGCAGCCCTCGAAACGCTTGACGCGGCGTTGTTGAGTCCGACAACGAATCGAGAGCCGAACCCTGCATGGGATGCTGCGCACGCCAAGATGGAAACCTTGCAAACGCACTGGAAGCGTTTGCCTTTCGTTTTGGGCGCAATCGCGGTGCTGGGCTGTGGTGCCATTGTTCTGGTGGGTCGATCCATTTGTGTGTCGATCGAGAATCCTTGTCGCGAGGCAGAGCGGCGCATTCGGCAGCTTGCGCAGGGAAATCCGAATTTTTCCGATTCGGAACATGCCTCCGACGCAGAATTTGGATCGAGTGAATTTCGAAACATTCTGGACGGGTTGACCGCGATTGCCGATTACCTGCGCGTGATTTCCAAGAGGAGCGACGAACTGCGGCGTGGTCACTTTGCGCAAGCCGATTGGGTGCTTTCTCCGCACGATCAAGTCGGCCACGCCCTCGTTGCGACGTCGGAATCGTTGCGCTCGCTTTTGGATTCCCTCGGAGAAAGCAATCAGCGCGTGTTGCTTTCCTCCGAAGCCATTTCTTCGTCGGCAATGCAAATGGTGCGGAGTGCAGCGGAACAAAGCCAAGTGACGGAAGACACTTCATCGTGTATGGTCGAGATTGCGAGTCAGATCGAAAGCGTTTCCAATTCGTCGCATGCGCTAGCAGCGAACGTGGACGAAACTTCGAGCACCGTCGAAGAAATGGGTGCATCGACTTTGCGGATGGCGGAGGACATTCAAGCATTGACCCAGGTCATCGAAGAGAGCTCGACGACCGTCGAAGAGATGTCGAGTGCGATTGAAGCCATTGCGCAGCAAACGCGCGAAGTCGATGCCGTTTCGAAAATTTCCACCGAAGCTGCGGTCAAAGGCGGAGAAGAATTGTCTCGCGTTATCGTCGGTATTCGCGATCGCGGCGATGAGATCGGACGAATCGTAAGTGTCATCGAAGAGATTGCCGATCAGACCAACTTGCTCGCTTTGAACGCAGCGATTGAAGCGGCACGTGCGGGAGAAGCGGGTCGTGGCTTTGCCGTAGTCGCCGACGAGGTGCGCCGACTTGCCGAACGTTCGATGACGGCGACGCGCGAGATCACGAACTTCGTTGAATCTGTCCACAAGGATACGGAGCAAGCGGTGGACATCAGCCAAGATGTTTTGTCGCGCATCGTCGAGGCCGTGACGAAGACGACCGAACTCGTCGGAGGCGTTCATGTATCGACGCAAGAGCATATTCAAGCAGCGGGCTATGTGAATTCGCTTTCCGAAAAAATGCGCGTCATCGCGCACCAGGTCTCCGCAGCAGCGCAAGAGCAGGCAAATAGTTCGCGCGAAATTGTAAAGGCCGTTGGCAATATGAATCGGATGACGCAGAACGTTGCCGAATCGACGAGCGAGCAAGTGAAGGCAGGCAGTCTCGTGATGGGTTCGATGGAAAAGCTTGCGGAGATTGCCCAAGAAAACATTCTGGGAACGCGAGATCTGTCGAAGGCGACACAAATTCTTGTCGAAGAAGCAGAGAAGATGAAAAAAATAACGGAACAACTTTCGGTGGTGTAAAGCGTCTCGAACCGATTGGAGTCCTTTTGAGAGGTGAGGAATAGCACGATGGCAGAATCTTCCGTCGCATCGCACGAGCCAACCTGGGATGAGTGCGTTCAGCTTCTTGATGAACTTCCGAGCCTGCCGATCGAAGCTCGCATTCGCGCCGTGGAGCGGTTGGTGCGCAACCCAAGCCCAGGGATTCGACAATGTGCGTTGCGCGTCGGTGCGGCGGCATTGCCCGACGAGCGCGTGATCGAGTATCTCCGCGAAGAAGCCGACGACGTGATCCGCAATCTGGGTCTTGAACTCATGAAGCTGCGTGGACGTCGCGGATTTGCAATGGCGGCTACACTTTTGCACGACGCGAATTCGGATGTCGTGTTGCAGGCGGTGCTGATCTTGGATCATCTTCGCGATCCGCGTGCCGTCGAGCCGTTGCGCGCAATTCTGCGCCATCCCGATCTCAATGTCGTGCAAGCCGTGATCGTGGCTCTCGGGCATCTCGGAGACAGTCGCGTTACGCCGGAAATTCTGGCATTTCTCGACGGAGATCCATGGTTGCAGCTTGCCGCAGTGGAAGCACTCGGAAACTTGCATGCTCCATCGGCGATTGTGCCGCTCAAAAAACTTTTGCCGGATTTGTTACTCGGTCCTGTGTCATCTGAAGCGCTCGCAAAAATCGGAGGAACGCGCGCATTTCGAGCCCTCGCAGAACACTGGGTTGCGTTCCATGAAGAGCTGGATACAAAAGCGATGCTCGACTACTTGGCGCATGTGCTCGAAGGGTTAGTGAAGTTTCCGTCGGAGATTCCCGGCCTTCGAAGTAGTCTCGAGCCTTATCTGGCGAGTGAAAGCAGAGAGATTCAAGAAGCGGCTGCGCAAGCGTTGCTCGCGCTCGGACCGGGTGCAGAAGACAGCGCTGCACTGCATGTTCTGTTTGCTTCACGGGATACTTATCAAGCCGGCGATCAGCGGCGGATGCCGCGAGGTGGTTTGCCGTCGTGTTTGCGTCGGCGCAAAGATCTGCTTTCTGTTTTGTTGCACGATGCGGGTCCGCTGCGTGAGTGGGGATTCATGCTTGCAGCGCAGTACCCGCACACGGTTTCTCTCGAACTTTTTCTCGCGGCAATGACGCACGACGAGATTCCCGAATCGATGCGTGACATTGCATATGTTTTGTCGAAGATGAAAAATGCCAAGGTGGCTCCGGCGCTGCTTCGTCTCTTTGTACGCGCCTCGATGTCGGCGCGCGCCGAGCTGATTCCGGCAATTCGCCGTCACCGGATGGAAGTGCAAGCCGCGCTGGAGCGTGATCCCTCTGCAGCGCCGGAAACACAGGTTTTGCTTGCGGCACTCTTGAGCGAATCGGCCGACACCGTGGTGTCGTTGCTTTCGAGTCTTTCGGAGGCAGGTCGCATCGCGACGATTCCGTTACTCACGGATCGCAAAGATGTGTTACGACAATTACCGTGGTCGAGTTGGCTCGCGCTCGCCCCAGATCTGTACAGCAGCTTGATTGCAGATGTGGTGGTGCGTGCCAATTTGCGTGAGCTTGTACCGCTTCTGTGTCACATACTCGAAATTTCGCCCAACCCGGATTTGATTCGCACCGTCGGAGCGATGGGAGATCGCGCAAGCATTCCGATTTTGCTGCGTCACCTCGACTCCGATGTGCCGCTAGTGCGTGCGACTGTACTTGACTGCTTGGGTCGGCTCGGCGGGCCTGAAGCGCGGAGCGCATTGCGCAAAGCAGCCGAAAGTGGCGACGCGGAAACTGCACGCATCGCGTATCGTGGACTATCGCTTTGCGCTACCGAAGAAGACGATGCGTTCTTTCGCGATTCCGCGACCAGCCCCGATTGGTATGTGCGTTTGTCGTGCGCCGAAGTGTTGGCGCGCTTTCGACGTCCTGAAAACCTGGCAGCTCTCATGCAGCTTACTGCCGATCCGGCACCGATCGTCGCCGAAAAAGCGCTGGGGTTTGTCGAAAACAAAGCGGAGCGAATGTGATTCAACCCGAGAAAATCGAGATGACGAAAGAGGAGTACGAACTCATCAATGAGTTTGTGACCAAGCATTTCGGCATCACGTTCCCCGAACACAAAAAGATGATTTTCGAATCTCGATTGCGGCCACGTTTGCAAGCGCTGCGTTTGCAAACATACATGGATTATTATTTGCGTTTGCAATTCGATCCCAAGGCCGAGCTTTCCATGTTGGCCGTACAACTCACGAACAACGAAAGTTATTTTTTCCGAGAGACCAAACAGTTTGATTCTTTGTTTGGATCGATTTTCGACGAGTTGAAAGCTTCTTCCTTGTTTCCGGGGCCATTGCGTTTTCTTTGCGCGGGCTGTTCCTCGGGAGACGAGCCTTATACGCTTCGTATTTATTCGATGGAACACCGACGGAAGTTTGGCGGCGAGTTGCCGCAGATCAGTGCCGTGGATCTCGATCCGCAACGACTTGCAATGGCCCAAGTTGCGGAATATGGAATGCGTTCGATGCGCGCGTTAAACGAAGCTCAGATCGCGCGTTACTTTACGCGCATCGCACCGGAACGTTTCCTTTTGAATTCCGAATATCGGCAGGGTATCGATTTTGCACTGGCCAATCTTCTCGATCTTGCAACGTTTCGCAAAGCAATGGCCTACGACGTCATCTTTTGCAGAAATGTGTTGATCTATTTTTCGGATGAAGCCTTCCATAAAACGATTACAAATTTTGCGCGCTGTTTGCGTCCGGGTGGACTTTTGTTTTTAGGACACTCGGAAACGATCCTTGGGCAATCGCATCATTTCGAACCGGTGCGCCTCGACTCGTGTTTGGCCTATCGGAGACTTGCGTGTGACTAAGATCCGTTTGGCTCTCGTCGACGATTCGATTTTTGTGCGCAAATCCATCACGCGACTTTTTGCCAATCACACGCAAATCGAATTGGTCGGCGCTGCGTCTTGCGGCGAGGAATTGCTCGAGAATTGGATCTCTTGGCATCCTGAAGTTGTGTTGCTCGATCTCTACATGCCGGGCATGGGTGGGATGCAGACGCTCGATCGGATCGTGGCAACGAGTAGCGCGCGCGTGATTTTGTTTTCGACACATTCTTCGAAGGATGCGTCGATCACCCTCGAAGCGCTGGACCGCGGTGCGGCGGATTACGTCGACAAACAGCAATTTTCACTTGCCGATTTTGAGCGTTTGCGATCGGTGCTGATTGAAAAAATTCGCGCTGTGACCGGTCGAAAAGTCGATGCGCCGCACATACTCCCTTCACGGCGTGCGCGAGAAGCAAGACAACTTCGGGTGGGCGAGGCCGTCGCACCCGTTGCAAAACGAGTACTTCCGCTACGGCCTATTCTCGAAGTAGCACCTGCAGCATGTCGTTTGGTTGTGCTTGGAGCATCGACGGGTGGTCCTCCGGCGTTGCGCAAAGTACTTGAGAGTTTGGGAGGAGCGCTTCCGGTGCCGGTCGCAATCGTGCAGCACATGGCCAATCCGTTTTTAGAAGCGTTTGCACAAAGGCTAAACGATTATGTGTCATCTCGTGTTTGTACGGTTTCGCACGAGGAAGAATTGCTTCCGGGTTATGTGTATTTGGCGCCGCCGGAAGTTCACTTTCATATTCGATCCGACGGAAAAAGTTTGTTTGCAGCTTTGAGCAAAGAACCGGCCGCATTGATTCATTGCCCCTCCGTCGATGTTTTGTTCGAATCGGCGGCCAAAGCAGTGGGGCCGGCTGCGATCGCGGCTCTTCTTACCGGAATGGGGCGCGACGGAGCGCAAGGCATGCTCAAGCTCGCGGAAGCAGGTGCTTACACGATTGCGCAGAGTGCCGAAACTTGCGTGGTCTACGGAATGCCGCGCGTTGCCGTTGAGCTGCAAGCCGTCAAAGAGGTTCTCCCGCTCAACTCGATTGGCCCGCGTATTCAAAATCTTATTTTGGAATTACGAAATTCTCAGGAAGCGAACCGTCCATGAAGGCGAGCTCTTCACGCCGCTCAAGGATTTGCCAGCCGTCTTCGCCGCATACCAGTCGATCATGATAGTACGCACCGACGGTAAAGATATGGAGTCCGCCCTTGCCGTTCGGGAGACCCATCGGGTTATACACCATTGTGCGACATTTGGCGAAATCGCCTTCGAGGTTGACGTTGCTGTTTCCAAGGAGATGCTGCGTCATGGGGAAAGGAGCAAGTGCGCGCGCAAGCCATTCGCGCACTTCGGGATAAGGGCCTGCGATTCCGCCGGATGCCCGATAATCGCAAACGGCACCGTCGGTAAAGCAAGTATCGAGAAGCGCCCAGTCTTTGGTGTCGATCGCGATCGTATAGCGGATCAAGAGATCGTTGATTTGAATTCGATCCGAAATCTCTTCGAGGGAAAGAATTTTCTTGGTCATCGTGAATTTCTCCGTCGGTGATCGTCGAGCGCGGTGAGCGCAAACACAGTGAGCAAAACAAAACCGGCGGTGCGTTTTGCGCCGCCGGTTGTTTCGATCAACACATTTATGCGTCGAGAACTTGTTTTGCGACAAGCTCTTCGAGATAGGAGCTGTCCCACCACGTGATTTGCAATTGTTTGGCCCGTCGGAAGAAAAGTTGAATGTCGTACTCGATTGTAAAGCCGTTGCCGCCGTGGATCTGCTGCGCCATGGCCGTGGTGTTGCGATACACCTTGCTCATGAAGAGTTTCGCCATCGGGGCGAGGGTGTGGATCGGTTTGTTTTTCGCGCGCGCACACGCGGCTTCGTAGACGAGAATCGTGCCTCCGTCGATCTCGGTCGCTGCGTCGGCCATGTAGTGCGCCAACGCCTGGAATGCACCGAGCGGCTGATCGAATTGCTTGCGTTCAAGCGAGTATTTCACGGTCATGGCGAGCGCTTGTTGCGCGCCTCCCGCAGCTTGTGCGGCAAGCAAGATGATGCCGTCGTGCATGACTTCGTCCCAAGTCTTCCAACCCGACTTGGCGGCGCCGATGCGATCGGCGTGCGATACGCGCACGTTCGAGAAATCGACTCGATATTGTGTATCCGAAGCAAGCGACATTTTCTGCGTAAGCTTGATGCCGGCAGTCTTGGGATCGACCAAGAAAAGATCGACATCCGTTTCGCCATCGCCCGTGCGCGCAAGCACGATCAGACGCGTAGCAGCCTTGGCAAACTGCACGAAGAGCTTGGTGCCATTCAGGATGAAACCGTCTCCGTCGGGAACAGCGCGCATTTGCACGCCGCGCGGCCCGCAGCTGTTCTTGGGCTCGTGCCAGGCCGGCGTAAGAACAGCTTCTCCCGAGATGATCTTCGGAAGCCAAGTTTGCTTCTGTGCGTCGCTCCCCGCCTGTACCAGCACACCGCCGCTCAGGATGCAGCTTACAAAGTGCGGTGTCGGAGCGAGTGCGCGGCCGAATTCTTCGTATAGGATCGCGGCTTCGAGCATCGATTGTTCCGAGCCACCGAATTTTTCCGGGAGCAAAATGCCGAGCAAATCCGATTCGGCCAGTTGTTTCCAGAGCTGTGCCGGATACCCGATCGCGTCGTCTTCCATGGAACGCACCACCTCGATCGAGGAGTGCTCCTTGCAAATTCCGCGCACCATTTCTCGCAACATTTCTTGCTCTTCGCTGAAATCTAGATCCATGTTTCGCTCCTGTTTTTTCTTGAGTTCGAATTCAAAAGTTCGTGGGTTCTGTTGCCGTTCATGCTGTTGCGTAAGTTCGCAGGATGGATCTCAGACTCGCGGAATCCATTGCCCGTCTTTGCGCGTCCAAGGGTTGTCACCTTCTTGTGTAGGAAGTGCTACGCGAATCGCGCAGGAAGTAGCCGTATCTCCCGCGACGGAGAGATCGACGGTGAGTTCCACCCATCCACAACCTGTCGAATCGGTTTCGATTTTGTCGACCGTGCCGCGAAACAACATGGTGTCGCCCGGGATCACGGATTTTTTCATTTGAAACTGCATTGAACCTAAGCGCGCGTAGGGGCCGGCCCAATCCGTGACGTAGCGCTCGAACCACAGCGCCTGAGTTGGAGTGTTCAAAAAGATGTTCGACACACCTTGGTTGTTTGCGAAATCTTTGTCGTGATGCATCGGGCGCCAATCGCGCGAGGCCATGGCGCCGAGTACGATCGTGGTCGCCGACACGGGAATGCTCAACTCCGGAAGTTTGTCACCGACGTGGACGTTGTTCGTCGTGAGGATTTTGTACTTCGTCATTCTTACTTCCTCCGGTAGCCGAAGCAGTTGTACCACTCCGAGCCGATCCATTCGCCGCGTTGATTGTAGAAATCGACGTCGATCACCCAGTAGCGGCCGGTGCCGAGTTTGTTTGTTTTGGGTTCGCTGATCGAGCGCAATGTTTGCTTGTTCATCAAGCGATCGCCAAGCCGCACCGGTTCGCCAAAAACGACACCGTTCTTTGTAATGATGGCTTCGGGCAAATCGAGCTCTTTCTTCAGAGTGAAGTGCACGCGCAGCGGTAGATGCTGCTCGGTCTGTCCCGGAATCCAGTGATGGGGCCGCAACCAAACCGAAATCATCGTCGGAGGAGCCGTGGGTCCATTCGTGATTTCGTTGGCTGCGTCCTCCTCCCAGTAGAGGGGGTTGCCGTACTCGGCGCTCGAACAGGAAGTCCAGACGTAGCTTTGTTCGACGGGAAATTGCGAGAAGGATTCCTCCAGCGTTTTCCCGATCATGTCTTGAACGTGACCCGGAAGTTCGGGTAGTTCGATCTCCGCCATTTCTTCCCCTTTCTCGCGTTTCATTGCATCCAATCACGTCAACTCGCATTCGAGTTGTTCTTTCGAGCGTGCGCCTGCGCGCAGCAAAGATCGTTACTCGACGATTCCCTCGCTGCGCAGTTTTGCGATTTCGTTTGCCTCAAACCCCGCACTTTGCAAAATGCCGTCGGTCTGCGTCGTCGAGCGATCCGCTACGGCAAGGCGCGGTTGCAAGCGATTGCCACCGGCGAGCACGGGACCGACTTGTCGAAACACGCCGCGCTTTTCGTGCTCGGCTTCGCAGAAAACATGGCGCGCAAGCAATTGCGGGTCGTCGACCAGCTCGGCGATGCCATACACCGGAGCGGTGCAGGTGTCGTTCGGTGCCAGCTCTGCCACCCAGACGTCGCGCGTTTTGCGCTGAAATGCCTGGGCAAAGGCGGCGCGGATCTCGGCTTGCTTCGCATCGTCCATTTGAAAATCACCGAGCGCTTCACAATCGAGCAAGCGACACAGATTTCGGTAGAACACGTTTTCGATCGCACCGACGGAAATCCACTTGCCGTCCGCGCATTCGTACACGTCATAACACGCATAGCGTCCCGTGAGCAGCGTGTTGCCGGCCTTGGGTTCTTCGCCGGTCGCGAGATATTGCTCGATGTTGAGCGAAGTGAGCGAAAGCACACCGTCGGCAATCGAGACATCGAGCCAGGCACCTTCGCCGGTGGTTTGTTTTTTGAGCAGCGCCGCAAGGATCGCGATCACGGCCTGCATGCCGCCGCCCGCGCTGTCGGCGACAGTCGCGCCCGGAATCGCGGGGCCGCCGTCTTCGCGCTTGCCTTGGCAACCGAGAAGGCCGCCGAGCGCCAAGTAGTTGATGTCGTGGCCGGCCCAGTTTTTATACGGACCATCTTGGCCGTAGCCGCTCACCGAGCAGTAAACGATGCCGGGGTTCACGGCGCGCACGGCTTCGTAGCCAACGCCGATCCGCGCGGCGACGCCAGGACGGAAGCTTTCAATCACTACGTCAGCGGTTTTTGAAAGACGCAAAAATGTGTCTTTTCCGGCTTGTTCCTTCAAGTTGATTTGCATCTTCTGCCAGCCGCGACCCGCACCGTACGAAAAATACGGCGGCTGGATTTGGGCTTGACCGTGCTTTGCCGTCGGACCGACTTTGATCACTTCCGCGCCGTAGTCGGCGAGCATTCGTGAACAGCGCGCGGCGGGACCGACGCTCGCGAGATCGAGCACTTTGATTCCGGCAAGCAGCGGCGCAGTCGAAGCCTTTTGCGGCGAAGAGGACATGATGTTTTTGTCTCCGAGTTTCAAGGCGCGAAAAAACTTTTGCTTTGCGCCTTGGTTGCGAGTTGTCGAACATTCACAAAAAAGTGTCGAATGTTCGATTCTCGCCTAGAAGTTTCTCGGCAAGCCGAGCTTGCGGCGCGCGATGATGTTCTTTTGAATTTCCGACGCACCGCCGCCGAGGGTGTCGATCACCGTGTAGCGATAGGTGAGTTCGGCGCGGCCCTTGAGCGGTGCATCGTCGGTGTGCACGCGCGTTTGGCCGTGCTCGCCTTCGATGTTGAGCGTTTCGTTCGCGACGCGCTTCGAGAGTTCGGTTGCGAAGAGTTTGTATTCGGACGCTTCGTTCGTCGGAGGCTTGCCGCCCTTGATGGCTTGGCTCACGACGCGATACCCAAGGAGTTTCGCGACTTCGATCTCCGTTGCGAGCGTTGCCACTTTTTGGCGTACGATCAGATCGTCCTTCAAAGGTTTGCCGTCGCGTTGCTCTTCTTTCACGTAGTTGACCAGAAGTTTTACGCGCTCTTCGATCGGCGAGAACGTGAACATCGTGAAGCGTTCGAGATCGAGCGCCTCGGAGATGTAGTTGAAGCCTTTGTTGAGTTCGCCCACGCGATACTCGTCGCTCACACGCACGTTGTCGAAGAAAACCTGGTTCGTGATTTCGTCGCCGATCGTCGGCATACGCTGAATCGTGAGTCCCTGTTGATTCATCGGCAGCAAGAAGAGCGTGATGCCGGCGTGCTTCGGCGCCGTCGTATCGGTGCGTGCGCCCACCCAGTACCACTCCGCAAAGTGCGCCGAGGTCGTGAAAATCTTTTGACCGTTGAGCACCCAGTCGTTGCCGTCGCGCTCGGCCTTGAGCGCCATCGCCGCAGCGTCCGAGCCCGCATTCGGTTCGCTGTAACCCACTGCGAACTCGACTTCGTTCTTGAGGATCTTCGGCAAAAATTCGTTCTTGAGTTTATCGCTTCCGTGTCGGATCAAGGTCTTGCCGATGATGCCCACGCCTTTGCCGATCTGCGGCGCACCGACCGAGGCGAGTTTTTCGTTGAGCAAGAATTCGTAGACGCCTTCGCCGCCCGTACCGCCGTATTCCTTGGGCCAGGTCATGCCGAGCCAGCCCTTTTCGCCGATCTTCTTCATGAGTGCGCGACGCTTCGGTGTGTCGACGAGCTGCGACATGTTCTCGCGCGTCACGTCCATCACTTCGGGGTCGTAGTTGTCGGCGATGAACTTCTCAACTTCTTTGAGAAAGGCTTGCTCTTCGGGTGAGAATTCGAAATCCATGGGTTGGTCCTCCTGGGTCCTCGGAAAAAGTGGGAAAACAATAACGAGACGTATCGTATCAGTAAACAGAAGGCTGGAACGATTCCGTGTTCGATTGGGAAAAAGGTTGAAGAAGCGAAATGTAGCCTAGATGCTTGTTTTTCCGGCGCATGGGTCGAGTGCGTTTTGTAAATCTGATTTTTCTGAGCCGCCGAGGGAGAGATGGAGGCAAAGCAAGATCCAAGCGGGAAGCAGGAAAAATGGAATTGGGGTTTTCTTTGAGGAAGCGCCGTACTCACGGCAAGCCAAGCGCGGGCGGACGACGCGGGGACAGGATGCTTTGCGAGTAGTCGCCGCTTGTGGATTCGAACCTTGCTCAGGACGGCGGACGACGCGTGGACGAGAAGGTGCTTCGTGAGTTTCGCGAAGGCGCAATAAGATAGGGAAGTCGAGAAGGGCAGAGGAAGAAGCGTGAGAATCGGTGAAGTAGCAGATGAAAGCCGTGGGAAATGGGGCAAGCCCCTGGAGGGCCTACGCGTGCTTGCGGTCGAGCAGATGCAGGCCTTGCCTTATGCAACGCAACTCATGACGCATCTTGGCGCCGAGGTTGTGAAGATCGAGCCGCCGGTCGTGGGCGAATCGGGGCGTGCGGGTGATCAACCGGCGCTGCGCGACGGAGACGGCCGACAAGTTGGCGCGACCTATCTGCGCAGCAACCTGAACAAGAAAAGTGTATGCCTCGATCTCAAGTGCGCGCAGGGGCAAGCGCTCTTCAAGCGACTCGTGTCGCATTTCGATTTGGTCGCAGAAAATTTCAAACCCGGCACGCTGGAGCGCTTCGGACTTGGCTACGAAGATCTCGCCAAAATCTCGCCACGACTCATTTATGTGTCGGTTTCTGGGTTTGGTAATCTCGATCCGAGTCCCTATCGCAACTGGCCAGCCTATGCGCCGGTGGCCGAAGCGATGGGTGGTTTCTTCGAGCCGCATCGGCGTGGTGCAGATCGTCCGCCGCCGGTGCTCGTGGCCGGTTCGCTGGGTGATCTTGGAACGGGTCTCTTTGCGGTGATCGGCATTCTTGCGGCGCTGCGTCATCGTGATCGCACGGGCCTTGGTCAATACGTCGATGTGGCGATGTACGACTCGATGATCGCACTCTCGGACATGGTGCCGTTCATGTGGTCGATGGGCGGCTATCCGGTGCCGGCGAGTGTTGGCACGCTCGGAATTATCGCCAACTTCAAAGCCAAGGACGGTTACTTCGTTACGGCGGTGTTGCGCGAGCATCAGTTTCAAAAACTCACGGAGCTGCTTGGTACACCGGAATGGATCAGCGATCCACGTTTTGCGACACGCGAAGGTTGGTGCGCGCAGATCGAATCGCAGGTGCGTCCGGCGCTCGAAGCCTGGGCGCGCGACAAGACGAAGCTTGAAGCGGCGCGCGAACTTTGCGAGCGCGGCATTGCGGCCGGGCCGTGCAACCGCGCCGAAGATCTCTACGCCGATCCACATGTGGCATTACGCAAGATGTTGATCGAAGTGCCGCGCCCCGGTTTTGAGGAGTCGCAGGGCGCAGAGCAACCGATGCTCGTCGTTGGAAATCCGATCAAGATGTCGAGGCTTGCCGAAGGGCCCGTCGCAAACTTTCCGCGACTCGGCGAACACACCGACACTATTTTGAGTAACGAATTGGGCCTTTCGGAAAATGAGCTTGCAGAGCTGCACCGTGAGGGCGTGATTTAAGGAAACTCAAATTCATTCCGCTTTCGGAATGCGGATTGATTTTTCAGCGACGGAAAGCATCCACCCGGTTTATGCAAGTACTTAAGGAGTTTCTGATCCATCCCGCTTGATCCATGCGAGTTGGTTTTTCACCGACGGAAAACATTTGCCATGGTTTGTGAAAATACTCGAAAAATGGAATGGATCGGGAGTCTTCTTCAGGGCATCATCGTTTGGGTTGCGTGCAAGCGCCACGTTCGATGTCATGCAAGGCGCTGCGAGGAGGTTGTAGTTCATGGAGAATAAAAATGTACCGTCTTCGGTGACGCCCACGTTTGCGATGCTTGTGCGACGTATTTTTTCGCTCAAGGCGGAGACGGATTACGGTGGCACGCTCGAACAAGTGCGAAACGATGTTGAATTTAACAGCGGCAATATCTGGGCACTCGTTTTCGCGATCTTCATTGCTTCCGTCGGACTCAATGTCAATTCGACGGCGGTGATCATCGGCGCGATGTTGATCTCGCCGCTGATGGGGCCGATCGTCGGCGCAGGCTTTGCGCTGGCGACGAATGATTTTCCATTGTTGCGTCGCAGTCTGCGGAACCTCTTGCTTGCAACCGTCGTCGCCCTTGTGACTTCGACGTTGTATTTCCTGGTTTCCCCACTCGAAGATGCGCAGTCAGAACTTCTCTCACGCACGCATCCGACACTTTATGATGTATTGATTGCACTTTTTGGTGGCGGTGCTGGAGCGGTCGCCATTTCGCGCAAAACCGGAAAAGGCAATGTGATGCCGGGAGTCGCGATCGCGACGGCGCTCATGCCGCCTTTGTGCACGGCGGGCTTTGGGATCGCGCAAGGCAACTGGGACTTCCTGATCGGCGCTTTCCATCTCTATCTCATCAATGCACTTTTTATTTGTTTGGCGACACTGCTCTTCATTCGCGCCATGGGATTTGCTCGAATTCGCATTCGCGATTCGCGTCATGTTACACGAACTCGTGTTATCATCGTTTTGGTGACTCTGGGTATTGCGCTGCCGAGTGCGCATACGGCCTGGATCGTGGTTCGAGAGACGCGCTTTCAACAGAAGGCGCGTCATTTCATCGCCGACAACTTTGATTTTCCCGATCGCGTGGTTTTGAATGTCACCACGGAGTATGCGCAGAAAGCATCCAAGATCCGTGTCACTCTCTTGGGAGATTCCTTGCCGGAAGTCGATCGGCAGGCTCTTGAAAAGCGCTTGGCCGATTATGGATTGCAGGGAACACAGATTGAAATCAAGCAGCCTTCGACATCGCAATCGTCGGTGGATCAGCTCATGCAGAAGATTCGCGAAGGCGTGCTTGAAGATCTCTATGCGCGGACGGAGAAAGCGTTGAGCGAACGCGAGGAGAGAATTTTGTCGCTCGAAAAGGAGCTTGCTCAGCTTCGAGCGACGCAGGTTTCGCTCCGCGCCGTTGCGCATGAGCTTACTGCGCTTTATCCCGCTTTGGTTTTCCTCGGAATCGGACAAGAAGTCAAAGCGAACAATGCCGATGCAACATCGACGGTCGTGTTTGCGGCGTGGAAGCGTTTGCCAAGCGCGAATGAGCAAACGAAGCTGCATGCTTTTTTGGTGCAGCGTCTGGGGATTGCAGAGATTCGTCTGGTCAACACTGTGGAGCGTTGATCGAAAATCACGCTGCAGTTGCGCTTCCGCAGGCTCTCTCTGTGTGACGCAAAAGTGCGTCATCTGTTGCTGTTTGCAGAAAACGGATCGAGGGGAATCGAGAAGGGCAGAATCTCGATTTTTCAAATCGAACATCGAATATCGAAAGAAGAGGAATGTATGTCGAACGATGCGAACGAACGAATTTTGAACGGGCAAGCCTGGGCGGATTTTTGCGACAAGCTCAAAAGCGCAGGTGACATCGTTTTGCGTCCTTCCTCGCCGCACGATGCCTTCGATCGCGCGGAGGGCTTTCGCTATCTCACGCGGCTTACGCGCGCGGCGCTCGAATCGTACGTCGAATTTTCCGACGTACTCTTTCCGGTGTTTCGCCGCCCGGCGCACGAGACCATCAAGCTCGGCGCCGACAATCCGGACAACTACTACCAGAGCGCGAGCATCAGCGGCGAGTACGAGTATCGAATCCACGGGCGACGCGGAACGGTGTATTATCTCGGCCTTGGCAGCTACATGGGCGGCTACGGTTCGAGTGGACGGCGCGGCCAGAGCGGCTACCTCGAAGGCGCCGATCTCGCGATCGACTCCGACGGAAAATTCGAGATTCTC
>JADFDR010000031.1 GCA_018262735.1 Geobacter sp. | reverse complement strand
CCATTTCCCGAACACTTTCGCAAACCAGGATTGATATTTTCCGTCGGTGGAAAATCAACCCGCATTCACAAAGCGAAAGAAATCCGAGCCTCCTTAGGAACCTCGGATCCACTCTACTGCAAGAGCATGGTTGCTTTTCTCCGACGGAGAGCATCAGCCCGAGTTCAAAAAAGTACTCACAAAGAGGAATCGAGCCGAGTGTCTTCGATGCCGATGTCGTGCGCACCCCAGCACGCAACCCGCGACTTCGCCGGTGGCGAGTTTGCGCAAAAGAGCAGTGCGATTGCAAGCTCGGAAAAAATTACGCGCCTTCGCGTGTTGGATTCGACGATGGCTGCCCGTTCGTCGGCAGATTCAAAATGGCACGCGGAAACGATTCGACCAGCAGATCCACGACATCGCGCACCGAGAGCACGAACTGCGGACGACCTGCTTCATCGACGATCGGCACGTGCCGGATTCCAAACACGCTCATCCGATTGAGCAAAAGCGCGATGCTGCTATCGCACGGAAGCACTTCGGGCTCCGGCGTCATCACTTCACGCAGCGACACGGCATCCAAAGCGCGACCGCAATCGATCACGCGATTGAGCACATCTCGCTCGGTAAAAATCCCGACGACAGGCGTCTCGGCAGTGCCGTCTTCGGTGAGCACGATCGAACCGCAGTGCTGCTCCTGCATCACCCGAATCGCTACACACACCTTCGTGTCGGGCGACAAGAGCAACGGATCGCGCGCAGCAATGATCGTCACCGGCTCTTGCAGGACGCTTTCCTCCAGGACGTGCCTGCGCGAAGACACCTTTGCGCGGCTCGGTATCGTCTTCACTGCGCTTTTTTTGGGGAAACTTTTTTCTGCGCAACGAGATGAGGTTGGATGAGCTTCCATGTGACACCTCCCGACGGAAATTCGGTTCGTGTCTCCAGCATAACCGGAATCGCACGGTTTCGTGAAATGACCGTCCCGTCACCACAAAAATCACAGAGAAAAGAAGCGCATCTCGAGCGTTTGAAACAAATGATGCACATCTTTGTGTAACTCTTGCGCACGCAAAGAACGAGCTAACCGTTCGATCGAGATCTCACAACCCAGTTCGCTTGCGAGCTCGCCTTTGTGCGCAAGCAAGCGTTTTGCATTCAAGTTGCGCAGCGCCGCATCATCGCCAAATCCTCCGAGATGCGAACGCATCGCACGCACAAAACGACGATCGGTTTCGGAAAAACGCAGCGTGCGACGAATGGCATCGGGCACAAGGAGATAGCTCTCGATATGCCGCAGCCCCCAAGTGAAAAATTCCAGTCCTTCTTCTGCATGCGCAATCAAATCGACGTCTTCGGTGTCCCGGTCGAGAATGCACAAACCAAGCAAATTTGTGTCGGAAGTACGCGCAGCGTGAAAATGTTCACGCGCGCGCTCCGGACGCCGCCCGCCAAGGATCACGAATGAATCTGCAATTCTCTGTGCAAGCTTCGGCACAAGTAAACGCGACCAAGCATGGATGACTGCCTGGTCACGTGCACCCTCGACGTAAATCAAACAAGAATCTGCGTATCCCACTTTTGGAAGAAAAACCTCCGAATGATTTTGCAACACAACTTTTCAATCTTTTGAACATTCTCGTTTTTTGCGCATTGAATGTGCGCCGTGGCCTCTTGTCACAGAATCGTGTGAGCTTTGAAAAAGACCAAGAATTTTTTATTCCGACCCGATAAAAGGATGCTATACCGAGAACGCAACACCGAAGTCATTTTTTGTTCTCCCAAGCTCCTTTCTGCGCATCACACCGTGCATCGAGAACACGAACTGCAAGTCGTCCTATCGCATGTCACAAGCGAGAGCAGACAACCAACGAGGAATTGCATCTATGACCCGAGTACTCATCGCCGACGATCACGGACTCATTCGCGCCGGCCTCAAAGCCACCCTCGAAAAAGAACCGGGAATCACCATCTGCGCCGAAGCCTCCGACGGGCAAGAAACTCTGGAACGCATCGAAGCGACGAAACCCGAAATTGTAATTCTTGATGTCACGATGCCACGCCTCGGAGGATTCGAAGTTCTCGAACAAATCCGCGAATCCCATCCGCGTATCAAGGTCATCTTGCTTTCGATCCACGACGATGCACCGCTCGTGCAAAGCGCAGTCGCCTTGGGCGCGAAGGGTTTCATCTTGAAAACAGGGTCGATCACCGACGTCAACGCCGGAGTCAAAGCCGTTGCCGCCGGAGACACCTACTTCAGTCCTGCGATCTCCCGCGAAACCGTGGCGCATCTCTATGCTCCCGCTGCAGGCGAGAAAAATCCCTTGCTCTCACTTTCAAATCGCGAACGCGAAGTTTTGCACATGATCGCCGAAGGTTCGTCGGCAAAGCAGATTGCAGATACGCTGCGCCTCAGCACCAAAACAGTCGAAGCGCATCGCACGAGCTTGATGCGCAAACTCAAAGTGCGCAAAGCAACGGAACTCGTACGCTATGCGCTACGCCATGGATTGATCGAGATCTAAGAAACCTCTGATCCATTTTTTTCTCGAGTATTGTCGCAAACCAGGGCTGATGTTTTCCGTCGGTGGAAAATCAATTCACGTTTGTGAGGCGGAATGAATCCGCGGCTCCCTACGACAGCTCAGCTCCATCTCGCTTTGAGAATACTTTTTTCGAAGTGCGGTTGTTGACACTTTCCGTCGGTAAAAAATCGATCGCTCGTTCATGAGCGAGACGAGAGTGCGGCCTCCTCAGCAGCGCCTTCTGCCTTTTCCAAACAAACCAGAGTCTCGACGTGTGGTGTTTGCGGAAACAAGTCGAATGCTTCAACACTTTTTAGCGTATATCCGTGCGAAACCCACTCGGAGAGATCGCGTGCGAGCGACGCAGGATCGCAGGACAAATACACGATGCGCGGTGCCTGCAAGGCGAGCACTTGCTTGCGCGCGCGCGGCGAGAGGCCTACGCGCGGCGGATCGAGCAAAAGAACTTCCGGAGCAAAACGACGCACGGCTTCGAACGACGCCAAGTTTTCAACGGGACTTGCGAGCGGAGTCACCTGCGTTCGTGCCGCCTGGCGCAAATTGCGATGCAGATCGGCAATCGCTTGCGGATCGGATTCGACCGCAATTAGCGCTTCAAACTGATCCGCAATGCCCAGAGTAAAAAAACCGGCACCTGCAAAAAGTTCGAGTGCGCGAGCGCCGCGCCCAACAGCCATTGACACAGAATCGAGTAGCTTCGTCCAGAGCAAAGAATTGCCCTGAAAAAATCCACCTGGCGAAATCTCCACCTGACAACCCCGCGCATCGAGCGCAATGCGCTCCGGGCCGTGCAACACCCGTTTCGTAGCAAGATCGACGACTCGCACTTCGCTCGAAACGCCGCAAGCAATCTCGACCTCTCCGCCACGGACTTGCGAGCGCCACCCGGTTGCGCACTCCTGATTCGACATTAAATTGTGTAGAACCTTTTCCAGTGCTGGATGCAAGATCGGACACTCTTCGACGACGCAAACCTGCTTGGATCCGCGAGCGCGATACCCGAGTCCCTGTGCATGGACAACGAGGCGTGTACGCGCCCGATACCCGTATTCCTGCGGCGAAGGCGTGAACTCGATCGACTCCGGGAAAACGAGTTTTCCCACCCGCTCGAGTGCATCTCGCACTCGTTTTTGTTTTTCCGCACATTGCGTCGCATAGGCGACATGTTGCCAATCGCAACCGCCGCACCGACGGAAAAATTTGCAGCGCGGCTCGATGCGGCTCGGACTCGCTTCGAGAATTTCCGTGATTGTTGCATACAAAAAACGCGCATTTTCTTTGTCCACTTGCACGCGCAGTCGATCTCCCGGCGCGGAGTTCGCAACGAAGACAACACGTCCCGATGCATCACGACCGATACCCGTTCCGTCGCTGCTCAGCGATACAATCTGAATTTCGAGCGTCTTCATCTCATTCTTTCAATCTTCGCAAGCACTGTGCCGACGCACAAAGTCCGAATTTTTTGGATTTCTCATCTGTACGCAACACAATTTATTGTTTCTTTGGCTCTTCCCAGATCGCAAACTTGAGCCACTGTCCCTTGGCGAGCGTGCGATCCTTGGGAATTCCATTTCGCAGCGCAGTCTCAAGCGGCGACCAGAGATTCCCCGTGCGGCGGGCAAACTCTTCTAGGCTCTCACCCTCGAACGCTGGAGCCGCACGCAGCACGGAAGCACGAAGCAGTGCGCGCTCGCTGTCAAGCAAAGGCCGAAAGCTTCGTCCAACACTTCGAAATGTAGAGCGATATGTCTCGTACACGTTTCCAGGAACACGACCTTCGATGCGATAAATTTTTCCGTTGTACGCGATCCACGTCAAATCGAGCAGAAGATTCGCATCCACTGCAAAAGCATGAAATGCGGCAAGCGAACCGACTTGAAACGATTCTCCTTCGTAAAGCCACATTTGTGAGCCTTGCACAGCGCGATACGCGGCCTGCTTCGGATCGTCGCCTTCGCCCTGCAGACGCAAACGCACCATGGCCACACGTCGCGGCGAAATCGCAATGACTTCTCGAACTGAATTTTGTGTCGCCCAGTCTTTTGGAAAGCGGAGACTGAAATTCAGTTCGGGATGCAAGAATCGAGATTCGACAAACATTCCAGCAGCAGGATTCTCCCCGATGACGAGACCTTGAATCTTCTTCAAATACGCAGCGGGATCCTGCGCGACGGATTGTGCCGCACCGCGAGCCACTGCATCGGCACGCGCAGCAGCAGAAGCAACACGTTCGGGTGTCGATGGATGAGAATCAAAAAACCCGGCATAGCGACTTGCGCCCTGTTGAAGCCGCGCCTGATTTTCGAGACTGCGTAAAAAATCGGGCATGCCACGCGAATTCCAGCCTGCACGCTGCGCAAATTCTTGCCCTACTTGATCTGCTTCGCGCTCTTGCTCGCGCGAATATGCCGCGACGGCACCGGCGGCTGCCGCCTGCACGGCACCTACCGCATCGCCACCACCCAAGGCTGCCGCCGCAAAAATGCCGAGCGTAGCGAGCAAGCCCGTTTGCTCCGCATGCTCGATGCGCGAGAGTGCATGCTTCTTTTCAACGTGTGCGATTTCATGCGCGAGAACATTGGCCAGTTCGTCTTCCGAATTTGTGAGCACGAGCAAGCCGCGTGACACATAAATGTAACCTCCCGGTAAAGCGAATGCGTTGGGCTCGGGAGAATCCAGAATATGAAACTGAAAAGTCGCATCCGGACGCGAAGCAGCGCGCGCAATGCGCTGCCCAATGGCCTCGACGTAGGCGAGCAGCTCTGCATCGTGCAGGAGACCCACTTCGCGCTCGATCTCTTCTGCCGCCTGTCGTCCCAGCTCGGACTCACGATTTTGAGCAAGCCCGGGCTTGCTCTCGTCGGAATCGATCGGTTGCGACAGGATCACTTCGCGTTTGGGCAAAGGTTTCGACGCGGGCATATTTGCATCTTGCGACGGCGAGCGAGCGCAAGATGCCAAAACGATCGCAACACAAAGAACACGAAAAAGTGTAGTCGTGGGCGAACCCCTCTCTCCACGCAACAAGAGCCCTGCCCGGCGGCGCTCGAAAACGTATTTACTCATCGCGCTCTCGCCGATAACAATGCAGCGCCGGCACATGCCAAAAATGGGTGTCGGGCACCGCAAAACAATCGCTCACCCCTGCCTCGGGAATCCATGCCGTCAGTCGTCCCTCGCGCCCGCGACCGTGATGCACGCAGCCCGTGTCGAGCCCGCGAAGTCCGGGTGCCACATGCAAGCCCTGCCGCGCCCAGTGGCCATACACAATTCCGTAATCATGCCCTGCCTTGCGCCATGCGAAATACCAGGCTCCTTCGGGCGAGTTCGGTTCTTCTTTGGACCATTTTCCGTCGCTGTTTGCACTGCGCGCGCTCGTCATTCGCGCCAAAATTTCCTTGTCGGAATCCTGCGCTGGATCGGCCCGCAGCAAGTGCTTGGCCACTTCGGGATTTGCGCTACCGAGCCGATCTTGCACGGAGGCTGCGCTGCGCCGCAGCGTTTCAAAATCCCAACGAGGATGTACCGAAGCGTGCACCATCGCGAACTTACGCTCACCGAGCTGCGCCGTTTCCAGAATCGGTCGACGGCGAAGCCACTCGATCCAGTCCGTAGCATCCGCAGACCGAAGCACGTCCCCAAACGTGTCGCTCGGATGCGGCGCACGCAGTCCAAGCCCGGTCTCGATCAGCTTCAGCTCGTGATTGCCAAGGACGTAGCGAGCGCGACCCGACTCCACGAGCGGGCGAACCCGCTGCAGCGCGCGCAAGCTCCACGGACCACGGTTTACGAGATCGCCCGCGAACCAAACCTCGTAGTCCGCATCAAATGCCGCATCCGCCCTTTGGAGCAAAACTTCGAGTTCCTCAGCGCAGCCCTGCACGTCTCCAAGAAAAATCTTCTGCATCGATCCTCGTTCATCGCGTATTTCGTTGCATGCGTTTTGTGTGCCCCATGGGAAAAGGGGGCGGCTAGGAAGTCTGAGCTTTCAGCACCGAATTTGGAATACTCGGGCACGCTAGCGTGGGCGTAAAAATACACGCGAAAGCAATCCTCTCCAATTTCTTCCTTGATTCCACTCAAGCATTCGAACGCAAAGACGTAAACAGGGCTGTGGGAAAACGAATCATCATCTGCGACGGAGCCGATGCCGCGCGACTTTGGGGTCGAATCGGGGCAGGCGAGCGCGAAGAGCTGACCTGGGTGCCACGCGACGAAGAGGCGCGAGCACGGCCACCGGGTTTTCGCATTTTGCAGGGCGGGCTTTGCGCCGAAGCGTTCCAGAAGCTCGATCCGACGGAAGACGATGAATTTGCCATCGTGACCGAGGACGGGCCGTTTCTGCGCGCCGCCGTCCAAAACATTGCCAAGCAGACTCCCGAAGCCCCGATCCTGGTCTTGTCGGATCGCGTAGGCGACGACGAACTCCCCAACCATCCCAGTTTGCGCCGCACAGGCTTGCGTTCTTTGATTCGCGACGATGTGGACGAAGAATTTACACACCTTGCCAACCTACACCGTGTGGTGGCATTTCGAAAATTGCTCGAGCCCCGCGAGCGAATCGCCATTTTGTTGCAACCCGATCCCGATCCAGACGGAATCGGCGGCGGGCTCGCAGCGCGCGCAATCCTCGGACGCAAACGCTCGACGGCACCGCTCGTTTCTTTCGGCGAAGTGACGCGCCCCGAAAATCGCGCCATGCTGCGCGCGCTCGGAGCTGAAGTTCGCAAAATCTCCGTCGAAGAACTCAATGAATTTGATGCGTTGGTACTGATCGACGTACAACCTACGGTGTTTGGTACGAACATTCCGGATCGACTTCGCTCGGTGGATGTCGTGATCGATCATCATCCCGAACAAAGCGGCTACGATGCCGTCCTGCGCGACATTCGTACTTCGTACGGCGCGACTTCCACGATTTTGACCGAGTACTTGCGAGCAGCAGAACTCGAATTGCACGCCAAACTTGCGACGGCGCTGCTTTACGGCATCAAAAGCGACACACAACTGCTTGGCCGCGAAACGAGTCGCCACGACATGCATGCGTTTGCCTTTTTGCATGCTTTCCACAGTCCGGCGTTGCTGCGTCGCATCGAACAACCGGCTCTGCCCCAAGCGGCATTGCGTGCATTGGGGCGTGCGCTTGCACAGTCGAAAATCGAACAAGGCATTCACCTGCTCGTTCTCGGGCGCGTCTCCGACGAAACAATCCCACAAGTCGCCGATCTCGCACTTCTCGCCGAGGGAGCCGAATGGGCGATCGCCGCCGGCATTGTGAAAAACGATTTGGTGTTTTCAGTGCGCAATGTTGGCTATGTGCGTGCTGCGGGCGACATCGTGAAGTCGATCGTCGAAGGAATGGGAGTTGGTGGCGGGCATCGCTCGATGGCGAAGGGCATGATCCCGCTACGAGCCTTTCGCGCAACGCACGGACGCACCGATCAACAAACGATTCGTCGCGTGCTCTTGAACGCATTCGTCAAAGCCATTCACGAATCGTCCTAAGCAACCTCGGATCGATTCCATTTTTCAAGTATTTTCGCAAACCAGGGCGGATTCTTTCCGTCGGTGAAAAACCAACCTGCATGCATGAACCGAAGCGAATCCAAGGCTCCCTGAACGAATCGCGCGCAAAAGGAAAACTCTCCGTCGGATCACGATCTCATGCCTGCTGCGCGCAGACAGAGCGCATTCGCACTCGCAAAAGGGGAAACTCCTCGTCGAACGCGACTTCCTCGACGCCTACCTACACACCCGACGGCAAGCCCAACGTAAACGCCTATACTGTTCATCCCATGCCCAGCTTTCGAAATATTCTTGTAACACTTATTGGTGTTCGCCAAATCGAGTCCGGCGAGCATCTGGGCATCGTGCTCGAATATCGCCCCTATCGTGCACGACTCCATGCGCTCGACACCATCGAAGATTTCGTCGATCTGAGTCTCGGAGAAAAAACGGTTCCGACGGTGGACGGCCTTGGAAAAATCTTACGCATCTTGAGGATCGCTCGAATCGCTCCCCCAAGCGATCCGACCATCTTGCTCGGACAGCCCGCACTTGCCTATGCAACGCTGCGACGCGCCATTGGCATTCGCTTTCGCGCCAAGCTTCGGCCTCGTTCGCGGATTCGCTTCATCGCCTGGACCGAATCCGGCATGAAAATCATCGAAGATGTGGCAGAAGTCTTTGAAACTCAGGACGAATATTTTATAACACGTCAGAAGGGGCGATTTCCGCTGCGCATCCCTCGCAAAAATGTGGTTCGGCAGAAGACCGAGGTTGAAAATTGGTGGGAAGTACTGAGCATCCAGAAACTTTGAAATGCACTGTGCATCGCGGCATTCCAAAAAAGAAACTTCACACTGTGCCGAGTTGCAATCAGGAGTTGAAATGACCGAGTCTTCGAATTTCGTGGTTCTTCCCGAGCTGAAGGCATTTCAAAATTATCTTGGAAAGCCACTTGGTACCTCACCGTGGTATCCGATTACGCAAGCTCAAATCAACGCATTCGCGGAGACCACGGGTGACCGCCAATGGATCCACACCGACGTTGAGCGAGCAAAAAAAGAATCGCCATTTGGACAAACCATCGCGCACGGCTATCTGACGCTGGCCGTGATCCCCGTTCTCGTCGATACCATTTTTCGCATCGAGAAAATCAGTCGGACGATGAACACGGGAGTAAGCGAGATCCGCTTCCGCACTCCCGTCCTCTCCGAATCGCGAATTCGTCTTGTGCTCGGCGTCAAAAATTTGCGCGATTTACCGGGCAGTGCCCTGCGCGTCACATATGCGATCACGATTGAAGTCGAAGGCGAATCGAAACCGGCGTGTACCGGCGAATTGACCTACGTGTATTTTCCGTAAAGACGAGCGCGAGCCTTGGTTCGCGACACAGAAGTGAGACACTCGAAAGATTGGCTCAGGAAGCGCTTGCTGGCCGTACGTTTTCGGCACGCGGGCCACGCGGACTTTCCGAAATCTGATACTCGACGTGTGCACCTTCTTCGAGTGCATCGTATTCGGCGGCATTCAGACCCGAACGGTGGAAAAAGACTTCATTTCCATCATCGCCGCGAATGAACCCAAACCCGCGATCGCGCACCATCTTCTTGATTCGCCCCGTGAGTTTCGGACCCGTCACGACGCGCTTGCCGACTTGCGCCGGCGCGCTCGTGCCCGTCTTGCGACCTTTTCCACCACGACGCGCTCCCTCGCGAAAGCGATCGCTACACACGAACTCTTGCATGAAAAGCGGAACGGGAATCAGCAAATCCTGCGCACCTTCGACATCCGGTGTCAGCAAAATTTCTTCGTCTCCGGGTTCGACTACCGAATAACGCAAACCTGTGTTGCGATGTGTCACCCGCGTGCCGGCTTCGATTTCTTCGTACTGAAAGGCCATGGCCATGGTATTCGACCTGCTTTCTATCCTTCGAACTTGCTCCGTTCGTTCGAATCCGTTTCGAACTTCCTTCAATTCTTTGAATCTGAATTCGTAGAAGCGCATCGAGCTTTGTTCAAGCTTGCTTGCGCTCTTGCGGAACGCTTCGACGCGCTTTGGCTTGCTGCATCTACCGCGCACGGCGACGGCACTTCGTTTGCGTTTTGCCACCGGGGGCCTGGAAGGTGCCGGAGCATAAGGAACCTCGACAGCTCGGTCAAACGATGGAAAAGTCGCACAACAGCGAGGAGAACTCCTTCGCGCAATCCACAGAACAGCCCGAAATCTCAAAGAGAAGCCGCGGTCGATTCAAACCCGCTCGACACAGCGCGCGCAGATGGACACAGTGCCTTTGCGAAATATTCGCGGCAGATTCGAGCGAGATGGAGCGGCCCGAAGGAAAGGCCAAGTGAGAAACAGATCCCCCCCCTCTCCGTAGCAAGCACCGGATCCGGTACGCCTCGAAATTCAAAACAAAACGGCAATCAGTAAAAAATCGAACGCGTGCGATGCCGAGGGTGACGTTTGATCTCCGGGCGCTGCCCGCGCAACCACAAAACTTGATCGAGCAGCACTGCATTCACGCGCGAAGAAGCATCCGGCAATTTTTGGATCGCAGCGACGAGACGCTCGACCGCCACCACTCCCGCCGCACGAATCTCGATCTCCTCCCAAGAACCTGGCGCAAGCAAAATGCCAGCTTCAATTTTTTCGAGCAGCGACGCTTCGTAACACAAAACTTTTTCAACGCGCAGCACGTGCGGAACGAGGTTGTCCGCAAAAAGAGTCAGCCGATCAAGATCGAAAAAATCACCAAGACCTTCGCCTTCCAGTGCCAGCACCAAATCCATGGCGGTAATCTGAGCACGCTTGTAAAAGAACACCATGAAGTCGTCATACATCGCTCGATCCTGATAACAAGATTGTGTCGCAAGAATTTCAACAAGCCGCTCGGCGGAATGCGCGGCGCTCTCGATCAGCGTCGCAAAGCTCCCGCCATAATTTTCGAGCACGAAAGATCCAAGCTCCTTCCAGGATTTTTGAAAACATTCGAGCAATTCCAAGAGCGCAGGATTTTGCAAATCCTGTCCAAAGATTCGAGCGCAATCTTCGATTGAAATCTGCTGCAACTCGCGCGCACTCCACGCCCCACTCGCCTCGAACTTGCACTTGAGCGCGCTCGCAATCGTGAAATACCCCGAGAATCCCGACAGCTTTTTGAATTCCGGAAAATAGCCAGAACCAAAATTGACGGCATCGAGCGTGAGCACGAAGGCCACCGTATCTTCTGCACTGCCGCGAAAATGATGTTCGAGATCGTAAGTTGGAAAGACAAGATTCTGTGTCGCAAGCTCGGCGGCGAATTCTTGCAATCGTACAGCGTCGATATGCACGAAACGCGCACGCTGCACGACCTTGTCACATGAATTTCGCACCTGATCCAGAATGTTCATTTTCACCCTGCGATCCAACGTTCGCCGAAGAAACCTCGGATGCATTCCGCTCTCGAAATACCAGTTGACCTTTCACCGACGGAAAACATCAACCCTGGCTTGCGAAAGCACTCCAAAAACGAAATGGATCCGAGCTCTTCCCAAACACGACGCAAAAAGAAACGCGCGCCAACGGAATCTCCATCGACGCGCGAAGTCTTCACTGCTTTTGCTTACGCACGATGGCGCAAGACATTCAGCGCCGAACCCGCCTTGAACCATCCGATCTGTTCTTGATTGAGCGAATGCTTCACTTCAAATTCATCTCGGCTTCCGTCGGTGTGCTGCAAGACCACCTTCAGATTTTTTCCTGGTGCGAGTTGCTCCAACCCTTGAATCGCAATGCGATCGGTCTCTTGCACTTTGTCGTAGTCGGCCGCGTTTGCAAAGGTGAGCGGCAGCACACCTTGCTTCTTGAGATTCGTTTCGGCAATGCGCGCGAAACTGCGCACGATCACCGCCGCTGCGCCAAGAAAGCGCGGTGACATGGCTGCGTGTTCCCGGCTCGAACCTTCGCCATAGTTCTCGTCACCGACGACAACCCAGCGCAAACCCTTGGCTTTGTAAGCACGTGCAACCTTGGGAAACGCCGCGCGCTCACCCGTGAGTTGATTGAGCCCTTCGCCGGCTTTGCCCGTGAAGAAGTTCACGGCACCGAGATACATATTGTCGCTGATATGATCGAGATGCCCTCGGAAGCGCAACCACGAACCCGCCGCCGAAATATGATCCGTCGTGCACTTGCCTTTTGCTTTGAGCAAGAGCGGAAGCTCGGTGTAGTTCTTGCCGTCCCACACCGCAAACGGTTCGAGAAGTTGCAAGCGCTCGCTCGTCGGAGAAACTGCAACTTCCACACCGCTGCGTTCCGTCGGTGGATCGAAATAACCCTGTCGGCTTGCCACGAAACCCGCCTTCGGCACTTCGGGCGCCACCGGCGGCGGCGTAAGCTTGAAGCGCTTGCCGTTTTCGGCCACGATTTCGTCGGTGAGCGGATTGAATTCGAGGGTACCCGCAAGTGCGTAGGCGACACAAATCTCGGGACTGCTGATGAAACCCAACGTCTCGGGATTGCTGTCGTTGCGCGCGCGGAAATTGCGGTTGTACGAAGTGAGGATCGAATTCTTCGTGCCCTCTTGAATGTCGTCGCGCTTCCACTGACCGATGCACGGGCCACACGCATTGGCGAGCACCGTGCTGCCGATCGCCGCAAAATCCGCCGCTTGTCCGTCGCGATCGATCGTCTGATGCACCTGCTCCGATCCCGGTGTCACCCAGAGATGTGCCTTGCACTTTGCACCCTGCGCCTTGGCTTGCCGCGCGACGGCCGCCGCGCGCTCCATGTCTTCGTACGACGAATTCGTGCAACTTCCGATGAGTGCTGCGGTAAGCGCGGGATAGCCCTTCTCCTTCGCCTCTTGCGCCATCTTCGAAACCGGTCGCGCGAGATCCGGCGTGTGCGGTCCGACGATATGCGGCTCGAGTGTCGAGAGATCGATCTCGATCACGACGTCGAAGAAACGCTTCGGATCTTTTTCCACTTCGGGATCGGCCGCGAGCAGCGCACGCTTGGCGTTCGCGAGCTCGACGAGCGCCTTGCGACCCGTCGCTTCGAGATACGTCGCCATTCGCTCGTCGTACGGAAAGATCGAAGTCGTCGCACCGAGTTCCGCACCCATGTTCGTGATCGTGGCCTTGCCCGTGCAACTGAGCGACTTCGTGCCCGGACCGAAGTACTCGACCACGCGATTCGTGCCGCCCTTCACCGTCAAAATATCGAGCACTTTGAGAATCACATCCTTCGGTGCTGCCCAACCGGAAAGCTCACCGGTGAGACATACACCAACGAGGTTCGGGTGCAACACTTCCCACGGAAAACCCGCCATCACATCGACGGCATCCGCACCGCCGACGCCACAGGCAAACATTCCAAGACCACCGGCGTTTGGCGTATGCGAGTCGGTGCCAATCATCATTCCGCCCGGAAACGCATAGTGTTCGAGCACGATCTGATGAATGATGCCCGCGCCCGGCCCCCAAAACCCGATGCCGTAGCGCGCGGAAGCCGTCTTTAAAAATTCATAGACTTCGCGATTGGTTTCGTTCGCTACCGCCAAGTCTTTGCTCGCACCGACGCGGGCCTGGATCAAATGATCGCAATGCACCGTGCTCGGCACTGCGGTGTCGGCGCGGCCCGACGAAATGAATTGCAAAAGTGCCATCTGCGCCGTCGCATCTTGCATCGCCACGCGATCGGGACGCAGTGCAAGATAGGCGCTGCCGGCTTCAAGCTTCTGGCCTTCGGCATCGTCGAGATGCCCGAACAAAACTTTTTCAGCGTAGGTCAGGGGACGATTCAATCGTCGGCGCACGATCTCAAGATTTCGCTCGATCGTCGTGTAGGCTGCTTGCACTAGCTCCGGTGTGGTTTCAATCGCTACTCGTTTTGCTGCCATGATCGCTCCTCTTTTTCACTTTTTTACTTTGCTCTTTCGCGACGAATCTTTTCGGTTGCACTCCGTCTTGCGTGCTTCTTCGTCGGCAAATTGGAGTTCGTCACCGAATGCGCTTTGCGTACGTGGATGTTTGCGTGCGTATCGAAGCGCGCGCCCAACGTAGCGCAGCCTCGCGCGGCGGCGCTGTGCAATTCTTGCAAAGCCAAATCATCTCCGCGAGAAGAAGTCACGCGATACGAAGACGCTTCGAGAACGGGAGCGTCCGTCGGTCCACAAAGAACGCGCTTGCACCAAGCCACTTCAGGATGATCAAAAACGTGCGGCCTTTCGGACTTTCACTTTCGCTTGGAAATGGCTTCCAGCTCGAGAAGCGCCGGCAAGAAAGTCAAATTGCAAGCGAGCATCCAAAGAATGCCGATCGAGAGCAAACGACCGAGCGTCGCCATGCCCATGTGCTGAGCGGTGGCAAGGCTGCCAAAGCTTGCGAGCGTCGTGAGGCTGCTCCACAACACCGCTTTGGACGTCGAGGAACCGAGCAGCTCGGCACCGCGCATGCCTTCTCTTCGATACCGCTGAATGAGATGAATCCCCGTATCGATTCCAATTCCGAGCATGAGCGGCAGCATGATCACATTGGCGTAATTGAACGAAATCCCCAAGATCACCATCGTGGCGCAGGTAAAGAGCGCACCTAAGAGAAGCGGCAACATCGCGTACACCGTGTCGAGTGCGCGACGCCAAATCAAGAACACGAAGAACACCATCACAACGATCGACGCCATCATCGCCTCACGAAACGAACGCACGATCGTGCTCCCCGATTCGATGATCTCCGGCACCATTCCCACCTGGCCGGGAATGACCTTCTGCACCTGATCGCGGAAACGAAAGATCGCAGCATTGTCACGCAAGTTTTCCTTGGGATACACTTCTATGCGTATCTTGCCATCGGCAGTGACCATCCGGTCGTACAATTCCTTGGGAACATCGGAAAGCGTAATGGGACCTGGATGAATCGCGGTATACAAACCATCTAAGAAAAGAGGCACTGGGCTTGCGATGTTTTTGCGGAGCGATTCGATCAGCACAGATCTTTCTTCTGGCTTTTCGAAATGCGTTTGCAGATTCCTCAAACTTGTGTAGAGGCGACGAGCATCCTCGTATTTGGGATCTCCAGGGTGATCGCGGAGCGCAACTTCGAGATCTTGTGCGAGTTTGTGCACGGCCTCCACATCTTCTTCTACCGTCGGCGAAGCACTCCGCTCTGCCTCCGACGGAGGAGGAGGCATGAAGAGTGCGACATCCTCGAGAATGGCCAGCTTCTCTTCTTGATCTTTCGGAATGAAATCGTACACGGTAAAAGCACTTTGAACCGCATCGAGCTTGCGCAGTTCTTCTACTTTCTTTTGTGCCTCTTCGTAATTTTGTTCGATGCTGCTCACGCTCCACAACACGCCACCGTCCTCGGCCAGAAGCTCGAAGAAGGTGCGCGCAGATTCCGTACTTTGGTCACGCAAGAGCGTGGGATTGTAATCGAATTTCACTTTGGGAATGCACAGCAGGGAGATGCATCCAAAAATCGAAAACACCCAAAGAGTTGCTCTGGGATAACGCGACGGGACCGACAAAATTCGGTGTCGAACCGGAGAATCCGCCCTTGCGAGAGGCGGCAAGTGTGCCGGCCAAATCGTAAGCATGGCGGGCATGAGCGTGACCGTACAAAACAAACAAATGAAAATTCCGCTGCCGCAAATCAATCCCAGATGAGCAACGCTCAAGTAGTCTGTGACCTGAAACGAAAAAAATCCAATGGATGTCGTCGCTGCGCAAAGCAGCAACGCAATTCCGAGTCGCTCACTTGCTTCCAACAATGCAACGCCTTGCTCTTTGCCCTCATCCATTTCTTCCCAGTACGCCATTCCGAAATGAATGCCAAAGTCGACCGACAAACCGATGATCAAGGCACCAAAAGTCATCGTGATGATGTCGAACTCTTTCACAAGAAGAATCGCGACAGCCGAGGTCAAGACCAGGCCCACCGTCAAGGAAGTAAGAACGGCCAGGATCAGGCGCCCCGAACGCAGCGCGTACCACACCATTCCGGCGACCAACACAAAAGAGAGTAGAGTCGATTTGAGACCTGCACCAAAAATGGCATTGACGTCGTCGTGCAGAAGAGCGATCTCGCCGGTAAGGCGCACGCGGTAACCCTTTTCTTGCGTAAGTCCGAGGGTGACTGCTTCGCGCCCCACCGCTTCGATCGCAACCGTGGCCGGTTGCATCAATTGGGGATCGAGCACAGGCTGCACGACGATGAACTGCCGGCAATCGGCCTTCGTTGCCGCCTTGCCGCTGAGCATTTCATCCCACGGCAAAACTTTCGGTGCGCCTTGCACCGCACCGTCCACGACTTCTCCGAGGGAGACGAGCAGCGCGCGAAACTCTTCTTTCTCGAAAACCGCAGCACCACCTTCGCGCACGGTCCATCCCAAAACATTCAATACACCGCGAAGTGACGGGTCGCGACTCAGTTCGCCAATGTACGGCTGCACTCGCGCAAGATGGTCTGCAATCTCTTCCACTTTCTCG
>JADFDR010000030.1 GCA_018262735.1 Geobacter sp. | reverse complement strand
CATGGACGACGTGATTTTTGCCGGTGCCGAGGGCCGTGAATCCGTCAGCATGGCCGAGGTTTCTCTCGTTTTCGATAACGCCGATCGCACGGCGCCGGCTGATTTCAACGAATACAGCGAGATCCAAATTACGCGTCGCTTGTATCGCTCCGGCGAATCCGAGTATCTGCTGAACAAAACGGTCTGCCGGTTGAAGGACGTGCAGGATTTTTTTCGCGACACAGGAATCGGTACCAAGGGCTACACGATCGTGGAGCAGGGCCAGATCGCGGGCATCGTTTCCGCCAAACCCGAAGAGCGCCGCATGCTGATCGAAGAGGCTGCGGGCATCAGCAAATATCGTGCGCGCCGTCGGGAAGCCGAGAGCAAGCTCAAGAGCACGGAACAAAATCTGCTGCGCGTCAGCGACGTGCTCGCCGAGATCAAGCGCCAAATCACAAGTCTTGAGCGACAAGCGAAGAAAGCCGCACGTTACAAACTTTTGCGTGAGTCGCTGCGCACGCTCGAACTTTCGCTCGCGCATGACGATCGGCGCGATCTTCTGACGGAAGTCGCGACGATCCGCAGCGAGCTTACGAAGTGGCGTGATCAGGCGATGGCTTGCGAAACGCAAGTTGCCGAGCGCGAGTTGCACATTCAAACGATGCGCCTTGAAATCACCGAGCGTGAGACCGCACTCAACCAGGCTTCGGAAGCACTTTTTGCGCTGCGCAGCGAGTTGCGCGAACTCGAAGCGCAAATCAGCTTTGCGCGACGCGAACGCGAAGGTCTTGCAGAAGCCAACGCGCAACGCCAAGAAGAAATCGCGCGCTTGCGTGAGCACTTGCAAAGTGCCGAAGCCGAGTTTGCGCGAGCGACGCTGGAGCTCGAAACGCTGAAAGCGCAAATCGCGGGTGAAGTGGAATCCTTGCAGCGCGCAACCGCCGATGCCGAACAAGCCGCCGAGGCGGTGCGTGCGCTCGAACGCGAACGTCAGACGACAAATCAGGCGCTGATCGAATTGCTTACGCGGATCGCACGCAGTGAAGATCGTACTGCGAGTCTCGAAGATCGCTGGAAGACGATCGAACAACGCCGGAGCGAAGCCGAGCAAGAGCTTCAAACCAATGCGTCCGAAGTGTTGCGTACGAGCGAAGAGCAAGCTTCGCTCGTACAAGGCGTGAACAACCTGCGTGCCGAACGCGAAACAGTCCGTCTTGCACTCGAAGCGGCGCGCTCGCGCCACGACGCGCAGATCCTTTTGCAGCGCGAAGCGCAGGAAGCGCTGCGTGCGGCGCGTGACACTTTTGAGTTACGCAGGGCGCGGCTTGCGTCTCTGCAAGAGGTGATCGAACGCGGCGAGGACGTTGGTAGCGCGACGCGCTACTGGCTCGAACAGGGCGAAGCCGTACGCAATGCGCACGGTATGCGCGCCATGGTGCGCGAAGTGCTCGAAGTCGAGCGCGCATTCGAGCCGGCGGTGGAAGCCGTACTCGCCGATCGTGCGGAAGCATTCATCATTACGAATCCCGACGGAGCGATCTCTGCGCTCGGCACCTTGCACGAGGCCAAGGCGGGGCGGGGTGTGTTCGTGCTCGATCGGTGCGGTGGCGCAGGCATGCTGACCGATGGCATTGGCACGGCGCTCTTGCAGTATGTGCGCGTGGCTCCGGGGTACGAGTGCGTGGCGGAAGCGCTGCTTGGCGACGTTCGTTTGGTGGAAGATTTGCCGAGCGTTCTCGCGATGTTTCCGCACGGCGCCTTGCCGGGTGTCTTTGTGACACAAAATGGTGACGTTTTGACGGAAGATCGCGTGGTGCGCGGTGGAGCTGGAAACAGCGACGTAGGGCTTCTTGCGCGCACGCGCGAAATGCGTGAACTCCGGGGTGAAGTCGAAACGCTCGATCAAACGTTGCAGGCGCAAATGACAGCTTCGCGCGAGGCGGAAGCTCAGCTTGCGGCGCTTGCCGATGAAGTCGATCGCTTACGAAATCGCAATCACAATGTCGAACTCGCTGTCGCCAATCACGAGAAAGATCTCGAACGCGCGCGTGAACGTGGCAAGGCGCTCGGCAAGTTGCGCGAGGGACGCGCAAGTGAATGCGAACAACTCGTGAACGAAGGTAGTGGTCTGCGCGAAGAGAGTGCGCGTTTGCAAGCATCGCTCGGAGAGTGGCGGCAAGAACGCGACGCGCGTCAGACGCAGCTTGATGAGCTTGTGACGCGAATGGGTGTCGCTTCGCGCGAGCTCGTGCAAAAACAAGAGGTACTTACCGAGTGTCGCATCGGGCAAGACGCGCGGCTTGAGACGCAGACTCGCACTGAACAAATGCTTCTGCGCGCACAAACGACCGTTCAAGAGACACAGGAATGGATCGCGCGCCGCGAAGCGGAAATCGTGAGTGCCGAGTCGCGCCGGACGATGCTGGCAGAGACGATGCAAGGCGCGGAAGATCGGCTCAATGGCAAGTTGCGAGAGGAAGAGACGGCACGAACCGCGAACGAAGAATTGCGCAATCGTTACGAACACGAAGTGCAGAGTTTGCAATCGATCGAGAATGAGGTTCGCGAACTGCGCGCGAAATTGTATGCGGCGCAGGAAGGTGCACAGACGCTCGAACTCAAGACGCGCGAGGCGGAGTTGCGCCTGCAACATCTCGAAGAATCGATTCGCGAGAAATGGAATATCGAAATTGCAGCATGGACACCGCCGGTGTTTGAGGCGCAAGCCTCGGTCGAACCGGAGTTCGAGGAAGAATCGGCAAGCGTAGAGCTTGCGGAAGCTGCGTCTCTCGAAGCGAGCGAAGGTGAACTGCAAACGATTGCGGAACAAAAGGAACTCGATCGATTGGCGAAAGAGCAGAGCAATTTGCTTTCGTTCTCCGTCGAAGAGCGACGTCAACAGCTTGCGGAAGTGCGACGCAAGCTCGAAGCGCTCGGTGAAGTAAACGTCGGCGCAATCGAGGAACACGAAGAGTTGCGCGAGCGCCAGCGTTTCCTGAGCGAACAAAAAGCGGATCTCGATCAAACGATCCAGTCGTTGCGCGCAGCGATCCAGCGCATCAATCGTGATAGTCGCAAGCGTTTCATCGAAACTTTCGACATCGTGAATGCAAAGTTTCAAACCAATTTTCCGCGTCTGTTCCGCGGTGGTCGCGCAAGTTTGCAACTGACCGAGGAAGAGGACGTGCTCGAGGCGGGCGTCGAAATCGTGGCACAGCCGCCGGGCAAGCGGTTGCAGTCGGTAACGCTTCTTTCCGGCGGTGAAAGAACGATGACGGCGCTTGCGCTTTTGGTGTCGTTGTTCCAGGTGCGCCCCTCGCCATTCTTCTTGCTCGACGAAGTGGATGCGGCGCTCGATGAGGCGAATGTGGGACGCTTCAACGAAATCGTGTCCGAGATGTCCACGGAATCGCAGTTCCTGGTGATCACGCACAACAAGCGCACGATCGAGCTCGGGGACGTGCTGTACGGTGTGACGATGGAGCAGCGCGGCGTAAGCAAGCTCGTTTCCGTCGATCTGCATTCGTAGCGTACAGCGCGAACGAGACACGTGGTGTCGTCGCAATAGCGCGTGACTCGATTCGGTGTCGCGCGTTTTGTGTTTTGGCGCGTTGTGCTTGGTGTCGTTGCGGAGATCTCTCCGTATTTGCGCGAGCGAGCAAGACGGCGAATGGATGCAAAGTACGGAGAGAAGATGGTTTCGAATTTTGAATTTGGGTTCTGGTTGCTTGCGGGCTTTTTGCTTGCATTCGGAGCAACTCTTTTTTATGTCGCAAGACGCCGTCGCGCGCGTGCCCTTCCGCCGAAGGTTTTGCCGCGCACGGAGGAGGTTGCGCAGCCCGCGGTTTCGTCTGCACCGGAAGTGCGCGTTGCGGTCTTGGAGAGCCCGTCGCCCGTCGTGGTGCAGGTTCCGCCCGTCGCAGGAGAAACGCGCGCACCCGCACCACCGAAGTTTCGTTTGCACGAGCGCTTGGCCAAGACCAGTCAAGCTCTCGTGGGTCGTATCGAAACTCTTCTTGGAGGGCGAGCGCTCGACGATGCCCTGTTGAGTGAGCTCGAAACGCTGTTGTTCACCGCCGATCTTGGCGTGCAAACCGCGCAGCGGCTGCTTGAGACGGTGCGCCGCGAAGGGCAAGGACGCGATGCGGCCGCCGTGAAGGAAGTATTGCGCAAGGAGATCGCTTCGAAACTTTCTCGTGTCGAGATCGCGGAAGATCCGGTGCTGCATTCCCCGCACAAGCCGCATGTGATTCTGGTGCTCGGCGTAAATGGCTCAGGAAAAACGACGACGATTGGCAAGCTTGCTGCGATGTACACAAAAATGGGTAAGAAGGTGGTGCTTGGTGCAGGGGATACGTTTCGCGCGGCAGCGACCGAGCAGCTTCAGGTGTGGGGTGCGCGCGTCGGTTGCGAAGTGATCGCAGGTCGTGAAGGCGGAGATCCTTCGTCGGTGGCGTTCGATGCGGTCAAGCATGCTGTCGCAACCGGAGCCGATCTGGCGATTCTCGATACGGCCGGACGTTTGCAGACACGCGAGCCGCTTCTTGAAGAACTCAAAAAAATCGTGCGCGTTACGGGCAAAGCGCTTCCCGGGGCACCGCATGAAACACTCTTGGTGCTCGATTCGAATACGGGGCAGAATGCCATTTCTCAGGCACGTATTTTTACCGAGGTGGCCGGTGTCAGCGGAATCGTGCTCACAAAACTCGATGGCACTGCGAAGGGTGGCGTGATCGTGGGTCTTGCCGACGAATTTGGCATTCCGGTGCGAAATGTGGGCGTCGGAGAAGCCGTCGAAGATTTGCGCGAATTTCACGCCGCCGAGTTCGTGGACGCACTTTTCGAAGTGTAAACCGAAATCCAAGGCTGCACATGCGTCATGGACGAAAGAAATTGACACGTCACTTTGTAGTGTCACTCGATCGTGTTCTTGCTGCAATCGTCGAAGCTTGCAAGGTGCTTCGAGCGAGGGAAGGGAGAGAGGATCATGTATGTCCTAGCACTCGATCAGGGGACCACTTCGTCGCGCGCGATTCTTTTTGATGCCGAAGGACGGATCGTTTCGATCGGTCAGTTCGAGTTTGCGCAGCATTTTCCCAACCCGGGTTGGGTCGAGCATGACCCCAATGAAATTTGGTCTACACAATTTCGTGCCGCCAAGCTTGCGCTCGAAAAAGCAGGTGTATCGGCCTCGCAACTCGCGGCGATCGGCATTACCAATCAACGCGAAACGACGGTGGTTTGGGATCGTCAAACCGGAGAACCGATTTATCCCGCGATCGTCTGGCAATCGCGCCAGACGAGTTCTCTTTGCGAAGATTTGCGTGCGCGCGGTTTGCAGGATGAAGTGCGTACACGCACAGGGCTTGTCATCGATGCTTATTTTTCGGCGACCAAACTTCGCTTCATTCTCGATGCTGTTCCGGGTGCGCAGGCGCGCGCCGAGCGTGGCGAGCTTGCTTTCGGCACGATCGACTCGTGGCTCTTGCATCGTTTGACGGCAGGCCGCGTGCATGCCACCGAGTATTCAAACGCGTCGCGTACGATGCTTTACAACATTCACAAACTCGAGTGGGACGAGTTGCTTTTGCGCGAACTCAATATCCCGCGTGCAATTTTACCGTCGGTGCAAGATTCAAGCAGCATTTTTGCGCATACCGATTCGTCACTTTTTGGTGTCGAAGTGCCAATTGCAGGAATGGCAGGCGATCAGCAAGCAGCGCTCTTCGGGCAAGGTTGCGTGACTCCCGGCAGCGCCAAAAACACCTACGGTACGGGTTGCTTTTTGCTGTTGAATACGGGCGATTGTGCGCCGGTTTCGCGCTCGGGCTTGATCACGACGCTCGCCTGGGGGCTGGACGGCAAAGTGACCTACGCGCTCGAAGGAAGTGTCTTCGTCGCGGGTGCCGCACTGCAGTGGCTTCGTGACGGTCTCAAGCTGATCGGGCACGCCGCTGAGTCTCACGCAGTCGCGATGTCGGTGCCCAACACCGGCGGCGTTTACCTCGTGCCGGCCTTTGTGGGCCTCGGTGCACCCTACTGGGACGAGCAAGCGCGCGGCGCGATCGTCGGCATTACGCGCGGCACCACGCGCGAGCACTTGGTGCGTGCGGCGCTCGAATCGATTGCCTATCAAACGCGCGATGTCGTCGATTGCTTGCGTGCCGATTCCGGGCTTGCGCTCGACGTGCTGCGCGTCGACGGTGGCGCCTGCCAAAACGATTTTCTGATGCAATTTCAGGCAGATTTACTCGGTGCTCCCGTGCGACGTCCCGGCATTCTCGAGGTGACGGCGCTTGGCGCTGCGCGACTGGCTGGGCGTGCCGTTGGTTTTTGGAAGGAGTCGGATTCTCCGACGGCGCTTCGCACGGGCAGCCAAGATTTTGTGCCGAAAATGGAACACTCGCAGCGTGAAATGCTTTTTGCTCGCTGGAAGAAAGCCGTCGAGCGCTCACGAAGCTGGGAAGTCTGAGTTTTGGGTTGTATTGCGCGCAGTGCGTCGGATCGATCTTGCGTGCGCACGGCAGCACATGTGCCAAAAGTTTCTCAACATCTTTGTGTCATTGTTCGCTCTTTCGAGTCGCGAGTCGCGAACGATTCTTGACGCGCCTCCGACGGTCCCTTAGCCTCGATTCGCCCAAAAAATGAGCTGGAGCGAGCGCGTGGCAATCGGCTCATGCTGCGCGGATCAACCGATCTCGATGCGGCACAGTACAAAACAATGTGTTGAACCAAATTGAGTTTTTTGAGGCAGAAAATTTGTCGCAAAACAGTGTTTTCTCGCGAGGTTCAAAAGGAACAGAGGGTCGCGGCGCAGAAGGACTGGATGCGAACGACTTTGCAAACGCGAGTACCGAAAAACGCGATGCCAGGGTGCGGATGCAATTTTGAAAACGGTGAGTGAGGAAGAAGTGAATCAAAAAAGTGTAGAGACAAATGGGATCTCGCGAAACGTTTTCGAATCGAAGTAGTTGCAGTCCGGCACTAAGGCAAGTCAGGCGAGTTGATCCTCCGAGGGTGCAATATCCCAGGATCGAGAAGATGGATCCGGGATCCGAAGGGCGAGTTGCGCAGCGAAGTGCAGCGGAGAGAGAAAGGGATAGTTGGGTGAATTTATGATTCGACCGGAACTTCCGGAAAAAGAAGGTCTCTACGATCCGATGTTCGAACGCGACGCCTGTGGGTTTGGGTTTATTGCCAAACTTGGCGGAGAAAAATCGCATCGTATCGTCGAGCAAGGCCTCGAAATCCTCGTGAATCTTGCGCATCGCGGTGGTGCCGGCGCAGATGTTGAGACGGGCGATGGCGCAGGAATTTTGGTGCAGATTCCGGATCGCTTTTTCCGTACGACGGCGCAGCTCGGGTTTGATCTGCCGGCGCAAGGTCAATACGCAGCGGGGCTCGTGTTCTTGTCGCAAGATCGCACGGCACGCGAAGCACAAATTCAAATTCTGAATCAAGCGATTGTCGCAGCGGGGCAGCGTTTGCTTGGCTGGCGCGACGTACCGACGGCGCCGAATCAAATTGGTGCACTCGCGCGTGAATCGATGCCCTGCATTCGGCAGATTTTTGTTGCGGCTGCCCCCGGCTTGGATCAGCTCGCTTTTGAGCGACGCCTTTATGTGTTGCGTCGAATCGCCGAGAACCAAGTGCGAGATCAGTGTGGCGCCGAAGCGGTGTGCTTTCACTTGCCGTCGCTGTCGAGCCGCACGCTGATTTACAAAGGCCTGATGCTTGCGCATCAAGTTTCGGAGTTTTATCCCGATCTTGCCGATCCGCACTTCGAGTCTGCAATCGCAATGGTGCACCAGCGCTACAGCACCAATACGTTTCCGACGTGGGATCTTGCGCAACCGTTCCGCTTTATCGCGCACAACGGAGAGATCAATACGCTGCGTGGCAACGTGAACTGGATGCATGCGCGTCAGGGTACACTGAAAACGGACGCCTACGGAGCGGATCTCGAAAAAATTTTCCCGGTCATTCGTGAGCGCGGAAGCGATTCGGCGAAGTTTGACAATGTATTCGAGTTCCTGTTTTTGAGTGGGCGTGAACTTGAGCATGCGATTTTGACGATGATTCCCGAGGCGTGGGAAGGCCACGCGAAGATGGCGGAGGATCGCCGCGCCTTTTTCGAATATCATGCTTGTTTGATGGAGCCGTGGGACGGCCCGGCTGCGATGGTGTTTTCCGACGGACAGCGTGTCGGAGCGGTGCTCGATCGCAATGGTTTGCGTCCCTCGCGCTATACACTAACGAAGGACGGCTTTGTCATCGCGGCCTCCGAATCGGGTGTGCTTCAAACGCCACCCGAAAACGTGGTGCGCAACGGTCGTTTGCAGCCTGGACGCATCTTTATGGTCGATGTCGAGGCGGGGCGCATCATCGATGATGGAGAACTCAAGCAGCGTTTGATCGACCGCAAGCCGTATCGCAAGTGGCTTGCGGAGAACCGTTTGCATCTCAATCAGCTTCCGCCCGTCGAAGCGCCGATCGTGCCGAATCGTGAAACCTTGCTCGCGCGGCAGCAGGCATTTGGCTACAGCATCGAGGACTTGAAGCTGTTGATCGCACCGATGGTGACCAAGGGTGAAGAGGCGATCGGCTCGATGGGTGACGATACCGCGCTCGCCGTACTCTCGGATCGACCGCGCTTGCTGTACTCGTACTTCAAACAACTCTTCGCGCAGGTGACGAATCCCGCGATCGATTCGATTCGCGAGCGTCTCGTGATGTCGACCTACTCGAATCTTGGTTCGGAAAAAAATCTTCTCGAAGAAACACCGGAACACGCGCAGCTTTTGTGGCTGGATCAGCCGGTTCTCACCGACGAAGAGTTGGAACAGATTCATCAAATTGCAAAGCCGGGTTTTCGCGCACAAAAAATTTCGATGTTGTTCAAGCGTTCCGAAGGAGCGGCAGGGCTTGCGGTGGCACTCGATCATTTGTGCGCGCAAGCGTCGCAGGCGATTGCGCGCGGCGTGAATATTTTGATTCTTACCGATCGCGAAATGGGTCCCGATCTCGTGGCGATCCCGACATTGCTTGCGACGAGTGCCGTGCATCATCATTTGATTCGCACGAGCAGTCGCACGAAGTGCGGAATCGTCGTCGAGTCAGGGGAAGCGCGTGAGGTGGGACACTTCGCGTTGTTGATTGGCTACGGAGCGTGCGCGGTCAATCCTTATCTCGCCTTCGAGTCGATCGAGCGACTGATCGAGCAAGGCATCGACGTTCCGAACGATTTGTCGCCCAAGCTCGCGCGTAAAAATTATTGCAAGGCCGTCGAGAAAGGCTTGCTCAAGATTTTTGCAAAGATGGGCGTCTCGACGCTTCAGAGCTATCGCGGCGCACAGCTCTTCGAAGCGGTCGGACTCGATCACGATTTGATTGAAAAGTACTTCACGGGTACAGCAAGTCGTGTCCGTGGCGCAGGGATCGAAGTCATTGCGAAAGAATCGATGCTCCGACACGAACGTGCGTTCCCGGGAGAAACGTTTTTGTATCCCGAACTGGATTCGGGCGGATTGTACAAGTGGCGTGCACGCGGCGAACGGCATCACTTCAGTCCGACGGTGATCGCGAAGCTGCAACACGCAGTACGCTCGGACGATTACAAAACGTTCCAAGAATATTCGTCGGCGGCAGATGGCGACACGAAAACGGCTTGCACGCTCCGCGGTTTGTTCAAACTGAAGCTCGCCGAAAAGGCAATTGCGATCGAGGAAGTCGAACCCGTGAGCGCGATCGTGAAGCGCTTCTGCACGGGCGCGATGTCCTATGGCTCAATCTCTCTCGAAGCGCATCAAAGTCTTGCCATCGCGATGAATCGATTGGGCGGGCGGAGCAACACCGGCGAAGGTGGCGAAGATCCGGAGCGTTTTACGCGGGATGCCAATGGCGACTTGCGGCGCAGTGCCATCAAACAAGTGGCGTCGGGACGCTTTGGTGTGACGAGTTGGTATCTGGTGAACGCCGACGAAATGCAGATCAAAATTGCGCAAGGCGCAAAGCCCGGCGAAGGCGGCCAGCTTCCAGGGTACAAAGTGGATGAAGCGATTGCGAAGACGCGTCATTCGACACCGGGCGTGGGATTGATTTCGCCGCCGCCGCATCATGATATTTATTCGATCGAAGATCTCGCGCAGTTGATTTACGACCTGAAGAATGCGAATCGCGATGCGACGGTGAGCGTGAAACTGGTTTCGGAAACGGGTGTTGGTACGGTGGCCGCTGGCGTGGCGAAGGGCAAAGCCGATTTGGTTTTGATCTCCGGTCACGACGGAGGCACGGGTGCGTCGCCGCAAACTTCGATCAAGTATGCGGGCGTGCCGTGGGAGATCGGTCTTGCGGAAGCGCAGCAGACGCTCGTGAAAAACGATTTGCGTGGACGGATTCGTGTCCAGACCGACGGTGGCCTCAAGACCGGTCGCGACGTCGTTATCGCGGCACTCCTCGGCGCAGACGAGTTTGGCTTTGCGACGGCGCCGCTCGTTACGTTGGGCTGTATCATGATGCGCGCTTGTCATCTCAATACTTGTCCGGTGGGCATCGCAACGCAAAACACAGAATTGCGTAAGAAGTTTCAAGGCAAGCCGGAGTATGTCCTACGCTTTTTTGAATTTATCGCACAAGAAGTACGCGAATGGATGGCACGGCTTGGTTATCGAACCGTTGACGAGATGATCGGGCAGGTGCATCGCTTGGATGTCGTGGACGCACTCGATCATTGGAAGGCGCGCGGGCTTGATTTCAGCGAGATTTTGCACGAACCGCGTGCCGGGTTTGCGCGACGTCATGTCAGCAAACAGGATCATGGTCTCGAGCAAGCGCTCGATCATCAACTGATGGAACTTGCAAAGCCCGCGCTCGAAGGTGGTGCGCCCGTTGCGATCCATCTCCCCATACGCAATGTGCATCGCACCGTCGGAACGATGCTCGGCTCGGAAGTCTCGCGCCGCTATGGCATCGACGGTTTGCCGGAAGATACGATTCGCATTTCTTTGCGCGGATCTGCGGGGCAGAGCCTTGGTGCGTGGTTGCCGGGCGGCGTGACGATCACCGTCGAGGGGGATGCGAACGACCATGTCGGGAAAGGTCTTTCCGGCGGACGCATCATTGTGCGCTTGCCGGAAACGTCGAAACTCAAGGCACACGAGAATATCATCATTGGCAATGTGGCTTTGTACGGCGCGACGCGCGGCGAAGCATTCTTTCACGGTGTTGCAGGTGAGCGCTTCTGCGTGCGAAACAGCGGTGCGCATGCCGTCGTCGAAGGCGTAGGCGACCACGGCTGTGAATACATGACCGGAGGTCGCGTGGTGATTCTCGGCGCAACGGGCCGGAATTTTGCGGCAGGCATGAGTGGTGGAATTGCGTATGTGCTTGATGAAACGGGCGAGTTTCCGTCGCTGTGCAATCTCGATGATGTCGGTTTGGAAATGCTCGATATCGCCGATGCAGAACTCGTGCAGCGTATGGTGCGCAAGCATTTCCAAGCGACACGCAGCGAGAGAGCCGACGAGGTGCTGCGCAAGTGGGAAACCTATGCGCCGAAGTTCGTGAAAGTAATGCCGCAGGATTACAAACGCGCGCTTTTGCAGCACGCCGAAAAGAAGGAAAGTGCAGGAGGTTTCCATGGGTAAAATCGGAGGCTTTCTCGAGTACAAGCGCTGCGGCACGAAGTATCGTCCGACACAAGAACGTGTCAAAGACTGGAGTTTGGTTCAGGACAACTTCAGCGCGGAAGAAATTCGCACGCAGGCCGCACGTTGTATGGAATGCGGCGTACCGTTCTGTAGCAATGCTTGTCCCGTCGGTAATGTCATTCCCGACTGGAACGATTTTGTGTATCGCGATGAGTGGAAGGCTGCGGTCGAGCGTCTGCAATCGACGAACTCGTTTCCGGAATTTACGGGTTTGGTTTGCCCCGCACCGTGCGAGACGGGTTGCGTGCTTGGCATTAACGATGACCCCGTCGCAATCAAGCAAATCGAGTGGGAAATTATGCGCCGCGGTTGGGACGAAGGTTTTGTGAAACCCGTTCAACCCGCGCGTCGCACGGGCCGCTCGGTAGCGGTGATTGGTTCGGGACCGGCGGGGCTTGCTGCTGCGCAACAACTCAATCGCGCGGGTCACGCGGTGACACTCTTTGAAAAAGCCGATCGCGTTGGTGGTTTGCTGCGCTACGGCATTCCCGATTTCAAACTCGAAAAGTGGGTGATCGACCGGCGTGTCGAACAGATGCGCGAAGAAGGTGTGCGGATCCAGACGGGTGTGAACGTCGGTGTGGATCTTTCTGTGCATGAACTGCGTAAGAGTTTCGATGCGATTTTACTTGCGATCGGTTGCGAGCAACCACGCGATCTCAGCGTCGAAGGTCGCAATCTCAAAGGCATTCATTTCGCACTCGATTTTTTGCAGCAACAAAATCGGCGTTGTGCAGGCGATGCGATTGCGCCGGAAGAAGAAATCCTGGCGACCGGCAAGAAAGTCGTCGTGATCGGCGGTGGTGATACCGGTTCGGACTGCATCGGTACGTCGGTGCGTCACGGTGCGAAGGCGATTGTTTCGCTTGAAATCATGGAGAAGCCGCCTGCGACGCGTGATCCTGCGACGCCGTGGCCGCTTTGGCCGCGAATGTTGCGCGAGTCGAGCTCGCACAAAGAAGGCGGTTCAGTGGAATACCGTGCGACGGTGAAGCGCTTTTCAGGCAGTGCGGGGCGCGTCGAGAAAGTGCACTGCGTACGCGTCGAGTGGAAGAAGGATGCGCAGGGTCGAATGGGTCCGCAGGAAGTTGCTGGCTCCGATTTTACGATCGAAGCCGATTTGGTTTTCTTGGCGATGGGCTTTACGAATCCGGTGCGCGAAGGATTGCTTGCCGATCTCGAGGTGAAACTCGATGCGCGAGGAAATGTTGCGGCAAAGGAATTCGAATACGCGACGAGCGAAGCAAGTATCTTCGCTGCAGGCGATGCGCGACGCGGGCAATCGCTCGTGGTCTGGGCAATTTCCGAGGGACGTGAAGCTGCACGAGCGGTCGATCTCTATCTCATGGGCAAGTCGACTCTGCAGTCGCGCAACAAGTTTATCTAGGGAACTTCTGATCAATTCCATTTTCCGCGAATCAGAACTGATGATTTCCGTCGGTGGGGAATGCAACTCGCATTTTGAAAGCGAGATGGATCCGAGGCTCTCTCGAGAACCCCGGATCCATTTCCGTTTTCGAGTGCTTGGAAAATTGAATGCGTTTTTTTTCGGCGAGGGGAATAAACCTTGGATAAGCAAGTATTGACGAGATGGAATGGATCCAAGCATCCCTCGGAATATTTGCGAAGTTTCGTTCCGACGCCTTCGCGCGTGGCGCAGCGTTCGCGGGCTTGAAAGCGCCTTGACGCGCTTGATCGTGCGGCCCATCATGGTTGCGCGCAGGGGGAAACGTCATTTCGCAGAAACCTGATATGAGCGTCGACATGGACCGACTCGAGGCGGCGATTCAAAAACTCGTCGCGCGCCATCGTGAGTTTTTGGTCGACAACGCTTCGCTTCGTGAGCAGATCCTGCTTCGCGACGCGAAAATGCTCGCGCTCGAAGCCGAGATTCGCGATTTGAATCAGCGCCGCCAGGATGTCACCAAACGCATCGATGATTTGATTGCTCAGATCGAGCAAATTGAAAATCAGGAACTTTTCTAAGGCCTGCGCATGTCCGAGAAGCGTTCGATTTGCGTTCAGATTTTTGGTCAGGAGTATCACCTGCGCAGCGACGGTGACGAGGTCGCCTTGCAGCGCGCAGCCGCGCTCCTCGATGAAAAAATGCATTTTGTGAATCAGCGCACGAAGACCGCTGACACTTTGAATATCGCGGTATTGGCAGGGCTGAATCTTGCAAATTTGCTCCTTGCCGAGCGTGTTCAGCATGCCGGAGATGCCACTTCCGAGGTTTCGCTCGACACCGAACGGCTACGCTCGCTGATCGATCTCGTAGAATCCTCCGTCGATCCGACGGAGCCTCCCTCGCGTTGAGTTCCGAATCAAGCATGCCTCTCGCGCAGCAAAAACATGCGTTGCGCCGCGAGATGCGTGCAAGGCGCGAACATCTTTCTTCCGATTTCGCGCGGCAAGCGTCGCTCGCGGCGCTTGCGAATCTGCAGCAAACGCCGGAGTGGCAGCAGGCGTCGCAAATCGCGCTCTTTGCTTCCTTCGCCGGAGAAATTCCAACGCAACCGGTTTTTGATGCGGCGTGCAAAGCTGGTAAGCGCGTGCGTTTTCCGCGGATGGAATTTTCGTCGGCGGCGCAAAGCCCGCTGTCTTTCGTCGAGGTGGAACGCTGGGAGGATTTGCGCGCGGGGCGCTGGGGCGTGCCTGAACCCGCACCCGAGCAAGTGGCGCAAGCGCTCAATGCGACGATGCTCGTTCTTGTGCCCGGGCTTGCCTTCGATTGTCAGGGGCATCGGCTCGGCATGGGAAAGGGGTATTATGATCGCGCGTTGGCCATCCTCGGTTTGCCCGTGCGGTTTGGTTTTGCCTTTGAGTTTCAGATCGTCGACACCGTGCCTTCGGGTCCGGAGGATCAAGCGGTCGTTGCCATTGTGACCGAAGCTGCATTGCATCGTGTGTGATTGTGCTGACACAAAAAAGAGTTGATTGCGCGTTGATCGTCGGAGATTTGTCCTGGATGCCATTTGGGATGGATGTGGACAGGAGTGGTTGCATTGGGGGTTTGCGTTTCCATGCTGCGCGAGTTGGAAACCGAATCATGAAATTAAAATTGGAAAACGGAGACGCAAAGAGACAAGTGGGTTTTGTTCGATGTTCGTATGCGGCAATGGACCTGCCGTGCGCCTGACGGCGCAGATTTGGCTGTGACCGATTTTTGTGTTGTTCGAGAAGATGGGCCCAGGTAAGGAGTAGGTGACGATGACGTCGGAGGCAACGCGTCGCGAAGTAGAGCGGCAAATGGAAGTGATTCGCGATGGTGCGGAGGAACTGATCGGGGAGGATGCGCTGCGCGAGCGTCTCGTGCAGGCGCTCGAACAGAATCGTCCACTTCGCGTCAAGCTTGGCATGGATCCGTCGGCGCCCGATTTGCATCTCGGGCATACGATCGTGCTCGGCAAGCTCAAGCGTTTTCAAGAGCTTGGGCATACGCCGATTTTTTTGATTGGAGATTTTACGGCGCGCATCGGTGATCCGACGGGCAAGAAGAAAACGCGTCCGACGCTCGATGAAGAGCAAGTCCAAGCCAATGCGAAAACGTATGTCGAGCAAGTGGGCAAAATTCTCGACACAGCCAAAGCGGAAGTGCGCTTCAACAGCGAATGGGTCGCGAAGCTGACGCCGGCGGACTTTGTGCGACTTTGTTCAACCTACACTGTTGCGCGTATCTTGGAGCGTGATGATTTTGAGAAGCGTTACCGCGAAGGGGAAGCCATAGGCGTTCACGAATTCCTTTATCCCTTCATTCAGGCTTACGATTCTGTGGCGTTGCGTGCGGACGTGGAAATCGGTGGCACAGATCAAAAGTTCAACCTTTTGATGGCGCGTGAAGTGCAGCGCTCTTATGGACAGCCTGCGCAAGCGGTCCTTTTGCATACGATTTTGGTTGGTACGGATGGACACGAGAAAATGTCAAAGAGCCTTGGGAACACGATCGGAATTATGGACACACCCGAAGAGATGTACGGGAAAACGATGAGTATTTCCGACACAACGATGTTGACCTATTGCGATCTGCTTGCCGGGGGTGAATGGCTAGATCTATGTCAAACACGAAAAAGTGTCGTCGCGGGTGAGAGTAGCCCGATGGAGTTTAAGCAAAAACTTGCGACGCAGATCGTCGAGCGATTTCATGGTGCGCGGGCGGCGGAAGCAGCGCATGCGCATTTCCGACGGGTTGTGCAGCAAAAAGATGTTCCGGAAGATGTGTCGGAGCAGGAAGTGCATCTTGCAGCTGACACAAAAATAGGAATCCTCGACTTACTGCGCGAGCTCGGTCTAACGCAAAGCAACGGTGAAGGTCGGCGTTTGGTGGCGCAATCCGGCGTGCAAGTCGACGGCGAAAAGGTGACGGATGCCAGTTTGCAACTTGGTGCAGGAAAGTATTTAATCCGCGCAGGGAAACGCCGATTCATACGTGCCACCGTCAAGTAATGGTCCCCAAGGGACTCGTCGAAAAATAAGTGAAAATGCTGGTGAAAGTCACTTGACCCTAGCGGTTTGGTTATCTACTTTACGGCGCCCATCAGGGGTGGGGCTCGATAGATGAGCTTCTCTCCGACGGTGGAGCAGGTGTGACGAGCGCTCAAAACAAGCGCGGTAGTCACTTCGAGTGGTCTTTGAAAACTGAATAGCGTGCGGTTTGATGGGCGTTTAATTCGGCGCTCATCGAACAGTTACGAAAATGAAACACAACAAGCGAGAGCGATTGTTAATCAATCGTTCCCGTCGTTCCGAATTCAGTCCTAGGAACTCACTTCGGTGGGTTGCTTAGGCGACCAAGATTAAACTGGAGAGTTTGATCCTGGCTCAGAACGAACGCTGGCGGCGTGCTTAAGACATGCAAGTCGAACGGAAAGGCTCCTTCGG
>JADFDR010000002.1 GCA_018262735.1 Geobacter sp. | reverse complement strand
GACTGGCGGGCGCCCCGTGAAGTGGATCGAAGATCGCATGGAATATCTTGGCTCGGGTTCGAGTCAAGCCTGGGACCGACACTATAAAGCGTCACTTGCCGTCACGCGTGACGGCAAACTCACAGGACTCAAAGTGAAGCTCGTCGATGATCTCGGTGCGACGGCCGAAGGCTTTGGCGCCGTGTCGGCGGGCAAACCGCTTGCGGCGTTCACGGGTTGCTACACGATTCAAGCCGCGCAGTACGACCTCACCTTGGTGATGACGAACAAACTTCCGGCCAGTCCTTATCGCGGAATGGGACCTCCGCCACATTACTTTGTCCTCGAGCAAATGGTCGATATCGCGGCGCGCAGTCTCGGCCTCGATCCGGCGGAGATTCGCCGCAAGAACTACATCCAGCCCGAGCAGTTCCCCTACACGATTCCGAGTGGCAACGAGTACGACAGCGGCAACTACGAGGCTGCGCTCGACAAAGTGCTCGAAATGTCGGAATACACGAAGTTGCGTAAGGAGCAAGCCGAGGCGCGCAAGCAAGGCCGCTATCTTGGGATTTCCGTCGTGAACGCGATCGAGCCCGGTGTCTTTGATTGGAACGCGTATGCGACGGTGGGTGTGCATAGCATCGGTGTGCCGGAAGGGGTCACCGTACACATCGACATCCTCGGCAACATCACGGCGCGCGTCGGGTTTGCGCTCGAAGGCCAAGGTCAGTACACGCTCGCGGCGCAAGTGCTCGCAGATTATTTCGGCGTCGACATGAAGGCCGTGCAAGTCGTGCAACTCGACACGCTTTCGGCGCCGCCGCACTTTGGTCCGGGTGGCAGCCGGCTTGGCGTTGCGCTCACGGGTGCGTTGTTGGGTGCGTCGCAAACGCTCGCGCAGCGCATGGCGAAAGTGGTGGCGCATCTCATGCAAACCGAAGCGGATCACATCGAACTACACGATGGAATGTTCCGGATCAAAGGAGTACCAGGCGCCGAGATGCCGCTTGTGCAAGTGGCCGGCGTGATGCTTGCGCGCAGCGATCTTTTGCCGCCGGGCATCGAGCCGAACACCGAAGCGACGTACGTCTGGACTGCGGCCGGTCGCAATCCGGTCGACGAGCAAGGGCGTGGTCGGAGTTATCTCACTGCCGCCAATGCCTGTCATATTGTGCAAGTTGAAGTCGATCCCGAGACGGGCAAGGTCGAGATCTTGAAGTATTACATCGCCGACGACTGCGGCGTGCGGCTCAATCCATCGAACGTCGAAGGCATGATCCAAGGCGGTGTCGCCCAGGGCGTGGGTGCGGCGTTGTACGAGGAGTATGTCTATGACGCGGAAGCACAGCCACTCGTGTCGACGTTTATGGATTATTTGATTCCGACGATCAACGAGGTGCCGATGACGGAGAAGGCTGCGCTTTGCACGCCTTCGCCGGTGGCGCCGCTTGGCGCCAAGGGCTGCGGTGAAGGCGCGATGCACACCACGCCGGCTGCAATCATGAATGCCATTACAGATGCGCTGACACCTATTGGTGTCATTGCAAACGAAACTCCTGCGACACCGAATCGTGTCTGGAAGTGGATTCAAAAGGCCAAGGCGGAGCGCGCGAACGCCTGATGCTCGCATCGTGTCGCTTGCTCGACTCGAGTCGCGAGGCCTCGAATTTGCAACGCAAACTGCAACGCAAGATTCAACCAAGGAGAAAGTCATGACAGCCAAGAAAGCCGGAAAAGATTACTTCGTCGCGTTATCGGAATGCCATTTGATGAACCCGGATACACTTGCAGAGATCGCGTACTTTCCGAATGTCCAGCGTTGGTGGGGCAGCGTGAACGGCGTGATGAAGGCGTGGGCAGGACGCAATCTCACGGATCCTGATGCGTCGTGGCCCCATCCGATTGCAAAAGAGTTGATTGCGTATATGGACAAGTCCGGCGTCGACGTGACCTTCGCGCTTCGCGAACCGATGATGGACGTTACGGGCAATTCGACCTGTCTTTCGACGAACGGTTTTATTCTGAAAGAGATCGAGCCGTATCCGGATCGCATCTATCTTGAGTGCAACGTCGGGCCGATTTTGCGCCGTGGCATGGAACATGCGCTCTGGGAGCTCGAGTATCTCGTCAAAGAGCGCAACGCAAAACTTTGTAAGATGTATGCGCCGGAAGATCTTGGCGCGCTCGACGATCGCGCGCTGTGGCCGTTCTACGAGAAGGCCTGCGAACTCGACATCGCACTCACGGTGCACACGGGGCAGTCCTACGTCGTACCGCAACCGAGCGCACACTCGATGCCGATGACACTCGATCGTGTTCTTCTCGATTTCCCGGAACTCAAGATCATCGCCTATCACATGGGTTGGCCGAATACCGAAGAGTTGATTGGACTCGCCGGCAAGCACATGAATCTCTACTTGAGTCTTTCGGGCATCATCGGTTGGTACGAGCGCTCGCCGTACCGTGGTTATCACGCGATCGGTACCGCGCTGCAGTGGGTCGACTCGCATCGCATCGTGATGGGTCTCGACTTGCCGTTCGACGACATGCCGCGCGTGGTCGATTGGGTACGCAATCTGCAAATGCCCGAGGAACTTCAAGAAAAGTGGGGCTATGCGGAGATCACCGACGAGGTTCGCGCTGGATTGCTCGGTCTCAACCTTGCGAAGCTTGCGAAAATCGACACTAAAAAGCGTTGCAAGTAATTCGCAACGCCGTGCGCATTCAAAAAAGGAACCTCTGATGGATTCCATTTCGTGGGTACTTTCCGCGCCAAGACAAATTGCGCGATGGAAAGAAGCGAATTGAATTTGCAAAAGAACTCAAAAACGGGAACGGATCAGAGGTTCCAAAACGGGGAGACGCGGTGAAGGATCAAGCTTGCATCGTTGGTATTGGCGAGACGAAGTATTTGCGCGGCGAAGGTTCGGGGATGACGTTGCTCGGTTTGCAATTGCAAGCCGCAACCCGAGCGATCGCCGATGCAGGACTCAAAAATTCGCAGATTGACGGTATCATGCCGTTTCCCACACTCGGTACCGCCGAAGCTTTCGCAGCCAATCTTGGCTGCGTCAATCTTCGCTTTGCGGTGACGATCCATATGGGAGGCGCTTCGCCGGTGGCGTCGCTTGAAAGTGCAGCGCTCGCGGTGACTTCGGGTGCTGCGGATTATGTCTTGATCCCGGCGGGCTGGAATGGCTATTCGAGTGCGCGGGCGCGCCAGACGGTTTCGCAAGACGTTTCGTCGCTGCCCGGCGGTACGATCGCGCGCGACTACTACTTGCCGTATGGACTTACCGCGCCGCCGCAGTGGTATTCGCTGATGGCTCGCCGACACATGCATGAGTATGGCACGAAGGCCGAGCAACTCGGTGCGATCGCGCTCGCGATGCGCAAGCACGCGCAGCTCAATCCGAACGCGGTGATGCGCGGCCGCGCCATGACTATGGACGACTATCTCGCCTCGCCGATGCTCGCGGATCCGTATCGCTTGTTCGATTGCTGTCTCGAAACCGACGGTGCTGCGGCGTTGGTGGTGACCAGCGTCGAGCGCGCCCGTGATCTCAAGAAAAAGCCGGCCTACATCATGAGCGTGGCCGCAGGGCAGCCGTATCCCGCCGACGAGTTCACGAATCGCAAAGACATCTTTCGCACCGGTCTCACGATCGCGGCGCCGGAAGCCTTTGCGAGGGCCGGAGTGACACCGAAAGATGTCGACTTCGCGCAGATCTACGATTGCTTCACCTTCGAGGTCTTGCAGCAAATCGAAGAAGTCGGTTTTTGCAAACGCGGCGAAGGCGGTGCATTCGTTGAAGGCGGACGCATCGAACTCGGCGGCGAACTCCCGGTGAACACGCACGGTGGACTTCTTTCCGAAGCGCATGTGCTCGGCATGAATCACATCGTCGAAGCCGTTCGACAACTCCGCGGTGTTGCGGGCGAGCGTCAAGTGAAGGACGCCGAGATCGGTGTTGTGACGGGCTGGGGCGATTTTGGCGACGGCAGCATCGCCATTTTGCGTCGCTGAAGAAACCTTTTCCAACGCAAGCAAAAGATCGAGTGCAATCCCCCAATCGAGAATGAACGATTGAAGAAAGCGAGAACGAAATGAGCGAATCTGCAACCGGATACACGAAGCCGCTTCCGGTACTCGAAGGCTTCAGCAAAGATTTCTACGCGTTCTGCAAACAAGGTGAATTGCGTTTTCAGCGTTGTAAATCCTGTGGCGCGTGGCGGCATATGCCGCGTGAAATGTGTGCCGAGTGTGGTTCCTGGGAATGGGAATGGGCGAAGTCGAGCGGGCGCGGCGAAGTATTCACATGGACCGTCGTGAACCGCGCGCTGCATCCCGCGTTTCGCGATTCCGTACCGCTTGCACCCGTGATCGTCGAACTCGAAGAAGGCGTGCGTTTGCTCAGCGAAGTGCAAGGTTGCACTCCCGAAGAATTGAAAATTGGGATGCCGGTGGAAGTGGTTTTCGACGAAGTGACGCCGGAAATCAGCTTGCCGAAATTTCGACGCTGCGTTCGCTGAACGCGGTGGGTTGAACGAACGCAAGATCAATTACACCAAAAAGTGGAGATGTATCGTGGAGATTCCGTCCGAGATCGTTTACGAGAAAAAAGGTCATATCGCCGTGATGCGCATTGATCGTCCGAAGGCGATGAATTCGCTTACCAAAGCGATGTTGCTTGGCCTCGATGCGGCGTTTGCCGATTTCAACGCGGATCCCGATCTCTGGGTGGCGATTTTGACCGGCACCGGCGACAAAGCGTTTTCGGCGGGCATGGATCTCAAAGAAGCGATTCCGCTGCTCACCGCCGGTGACGATCTCGGCTATCCCGATCACACGAAACGCCAGTTCTCGGACGTGTTCAAGCCGATCATCGCTGCCGTCAACGGAGCCTGCATTGCGGGTGGCATGGAGATGCTTGCAGGCACGGATATTCGCATCGCAGGCGAGCACGTGATGTTTAGTCTTGGCGAAGTGCGCTGGGGGTTGATTCCGGCAGGGGGGTCACATATTCGTGTACCGCGGCAAATTCCGTGGGCCGTGGCGATGGAGCTTTTGCTCACCGGTGAACCGATTAGCGCGCAGCGCGCTTATGACGTCGGACTCGTGAACAAGGTGGTGCCGGCGGATCAGGTATTCAACGAAGCCATGCAGATGGCCGAGAAAATTTGCAAGAATGGCCCGCTCGCGGTGCGCACGGCCAAAGAGATTGCAGTGCGCTCGATGTTGAACGAGCCGGGCTTCGTGCTTGAAAAAGCACTTGCCGCACGCGTGTTTTCGTCGGAGGATGCGAAGGAAGGTCCGGCGGCGTTCGCAGAGCGCCGCCCGCCTGCTTTCAAAGGTCGCTAAACGCAAATAAGTGTAGACAAAGTTGTGTTGTATTGCGCCGCAGCAAGAAAAATTTGCGGTCGCGCAAAAGCGTTCCAATGGTTTGCGAATTTGGAAAGATCAAGAAACGGACAGAACGAGAGGCTTTGAGGTTGGCGTGACTTGGTCGCGCCAAGTCGTCAGGAGGATCGACAGCATGGGTTGGTCAGAATGGGCACAAGTTCAAGGGGACGGTCTCGTTTTCGAGCAAATCCTGTACGAAAAAAAATATCATTCGGAACTCGAAGGCGGCATTGCGCGCGTTTCGATCAACAAGCCAAACAAGTTCAATACGATGACACTTTCGACGGTGGAGGAAATGTTTCGCGCGTTCTATGACGCAAACCATGATACATCGATCGGTGTCATCTTGGTTGCAGGTGTGGGAAAACATTTCGGTGCAGGGGGGGATGTCGAGTGGGAGCGCTGGGGTTTGCGCGAAGCGTTTTACAACCGCTACCCGCACAATCGATTGATTCGTCTTTCGCGCAAACCGGTGATGGCAGTCGTGCAGGGATATTGTTTGGCGGGACACAATCACATGGCTTATTGCTGCGATTTTACGATCGCCGCCGACAACGCAATCTTCGGCCAAGCCGGGCCGCGCGTGTCGAGTCCGGCCGATGGTTTTTTCGTGCCCTATCTCACCAAGGTCGTCGGCGCCAAGAAAGCGCGCGAAATGTGGATGCTTTGCCGACGGTACACTGCTCAGGAAGCCGAACAGATGGGACTCGTGAATCGCGTGGTTCCACTCGATCGACTCGACACTGAAGTGGATCAGTGGTGCGAAGAACTTTTGCGCGTGAGTCCGGGTTGCCTTGAAATTCTCAAAGCGAGTTTCGATCAAGAAATGGATGGCTACCAGGAGATGGGAACGATCTCGAGTCAGTTTTATCCGGATTGGTTCGATATGCCGGAGGGCAAGGAAGGCGGAATGGCATTCATGGAAAAACGTCCGCCGCGTTTCTGGGAGATTCGGAACCGCGAGCGCGAAATGCGTCGCACGTTGCTCGAAGAATTCGAGAAAGCGAACTCCAAAGAAACGAAACGATAAAGTGTCACTCGGTTTGCGTTGCGTTTGTCGAACGTAATGTTTTGGTCCGTTCCAAGAGCGCGATGATCTTCTGTTGCAAGGTGCGCAGCCCGAATGGCTTGTGCAGGAAGTTGTGCTCGGCGATCACGCCCGCGCGATCGATCAAGACATCGTCGGTGTAGCCCGAGATGTAGAGCGTTCGTAAGTCACGATGAGTTTCTGTGAGTTTTTCTGCGAGTTCGAGCCCGTTCATTTCAGGCATGACGACGTCGGTAATCAACAGTTGGATCTCACTCGGATGCTGCGAAGCTTGTTTGAGCGCCTCGGAGGGGTTGCTTGCGCTCAATACGCGGTAGCCACAATTTCGCAAAAATTCTGCCAAAAGCTCACGGAACGAAGGATCGTCTTCCACGAGGAGTAGCGTCTCTCCGCCCGAGATCGTAATCAATTTCGATGTGGCGCTTTGTGGACTGCTTGGAGAAAGAGCCGTTTCGGCAAGCGCCTCCTCGGTGCGTGGCAGGTAGATGCAAATTCGCGTGCCTTTTTCGGGCGCACTTTCGAGCACGAGTCCGCCCTGGTTTTGATGCACGATGCCATAGACCATGGAAAGTCCAAGGCCGGTGCCACGGTGCGCCTCTTTGGTCGTGAAAAAAGGTTCGAAGATACGGTTTTGTGTCGCTTCGTCCATGCCCATTCCGGTGTCGCGGATGCAAAGAGCGGCGTACGCACCCGGTGCAATCTCGATCAAACTTTGCTGAGGTTTTTCGTGAAAGTGGACATTCGAAGTGTGGATCGTGATCTTTCCGCCACGTGGCATGGCATCGCTCGAATTGACGACGAGATTCATGACGACTTGCTCGATCATGCTGGGATCGATCTTGACTCTTTCGAGTGTCGGATGGAGATCGAGCGCAATCTGAATGTCTTCGGTGAGCAATCGACGTAGCATCGGTTCGAGATCGCGCACGAGCACATTCAAATCGACGACTTGCGTTTGTGCAGTTTGGTGTCGGCTAAAGGCGAGAAGTTGCCGCGTGAGACCTGCGCCGCGTGCGGCGGCTTTTTGAATTTGATGGATGGGTTCGCGCAAGCGGCAGTCGGGCAATTGTTCTTTGACGAGTTCGCAGTTGCCGAGAATCGTGCCGAGAATCGTATTGAAGTCGTGTGCCACGCCACCGGCGAGGCGCCCAATGGATTCCATTTTTTGGGCCTGACGTAGTTGTGCTTCGAGTGCGCGTTCTGCAGAGATATCTTTGGCGATCATGATGAAGCCAATGGGAATGCCTTGCGCATTGCGAAGAGTACTTGCAGACGTGCGCGTTTCGAAAATAACATTTTTTTGTGTCACTCGGCAGAGCTCGCCCAAGTTGTAACCGACGCTTTCCATTTGCTGCAGAAACGGCCGTACTTCTTTTTCGAGCTGTTCTGCGGTGTGGAGATCGGCAAGCGTCAGACGCAGGATTTCTTGCTCGGCGTAGCCGTGCATTTTTGCGAATGCCGCGTTTGCAAACTCGATGCGTTCGTTTGCATGAAAAATCGCAATTCCGTCGGAGGATTGCTCGAGAGCTTTGTTTTGCTGATGCGAGACCTCCGCCATGCGCTGCGTTCCGAGCGTGAGGTAGGCCGCCGCCCAGATTGCACTCAAGGAAAGACCGCGGTTGAGCAGCACGATCCAAAGTGCGATTGGAGCCGCCGGGGAGAGGAAATAATCGAGCACCGTGAGAACACTCGCACCGATGGTGACGATCCAGGTGTAACGCGGGCTTCCGGAGCGCAGAGAAAGTAGAACGACGGCAACGTAGAGCACGCCGGCTGCGATGCCGAGCGGCAGCAAGAGATCGAGTACAAAGATTCCTGCGAGCAAGAGCAAGATGCTCGAGGTGAGCAGGTGTCGTTCGTTTTCGCGCTGCGTCGTTTCGGGCAAAGCGCGATCCGCGTCCACGGGAAATGGCTCGGAAGATTTGGGAGAGGACGGCGACGGCTCAGTCATTGCTCGTGATTATCTCCTGACTCGAAGCTGAGTCAACGGCGCGTTCGTAGTCCTCCCAGGTGTCGATATCGAAAGGGGCTTGAGCCTCGATTTCCATTTCATGCACCCACTCAGGCCGCGCGGCAAAAATCGCTCGTGCACCTTGGTCTCCTTCAAGCGTGCGCAATGCCTCCCACTCTTCCCATACGGCGCGCGAGAAGAGTACGGGGTGACCCGGCGTGCGCGAATGGGCGTGCGTCGGAGCGTCCGACGGCGAGGTGGGCTTCTCCACGTAAATAGGTCGGACGATTCGAGGTGCGAAGATGTTGGATGTTTCTGTTTTGGCAGACGCGATCTCGCGTTCTCCAAGTTCGAAGAACTTCGCGAGAAGTGCATGGACGACGGACACCTCGATGCTGGGTTGATCTCCGAGAAAAATCGCTACGGCTTGTGCGCGCGGATCGAGAGCGCGCAACCCCGCACGCAGAGAGCTGCTTTGACCGAGCGCAAAATCGGGGTTGACGACGAAACGCACCAGACACGCATCGGTGTGGCATGGATCGCGAGATCGACTCTCGAAAGTGTCACTTGTCTTCACGCTTGAGGTGGCGCGCACATGAAGCTCATGGTGAACTTGTTGCGAAGAGTTTCTTGGCGTTGGAGCGAGGCGAGCAGTGCGGTTTGTTTCGGGGAGAGCAATTGCGAGTTGAATCCGCTCTGCTTCATGGCCAAGAACGATCACGAGTTCGTCGAGTTCCGCACGCACGATCGTTTCGATTACGTATTGCAAAAGCGGCCGACCCTGGAAATCGAGAAGCTGTTTGAGGAGAGTCGTAGAGGGTGGAAGTGCGTAACCCTTTTTTGTGTCACACGAGATCGTTGCGCCATGTTCTTTTTCGCGATTGAAATTTTGAGTAGAAGGGGGTTGGAGACGGCGCGAAACACCGGCGGCCAGAAGAAGGCCGGAGAGAAACGGTCGCTTGCAAAGGTTCCGCGGTGAGTGCGCGTTAGCGGTCTCCATAAATCGCCGTTCCGCGTTGGCAAAGCGCGCCGCCGTCGCGACCGTGCCGCACAGCCACCAGTTCCGCGAGGATCGAAAGCGCAATTTCTTCCGCCGTGCGGGCACCGAGATCGAGGCCGATCGGCGCATGGATTCGTGCGATTTCTGTTTCGTTGAATCCTTCGGCGAGAAGTTTTTCTTTGCGTGCCGCGTGTGTTTTGCGGCTGCCGAGCGCGCCGATGTAACGCACGTTCGAGCGCAGCACTTGGCGCAGCGTCGGAAGATCGAATTTTGCGTCGTGCGTGAGTGTGACCACGTAGGTGTAATCATCGAGCGGCGCGCGCGCGAGTGCTTCCTCGGGCCAGGCTTCGACGATGGCGGTCGCATCCGGAAAGCGCTCCTTCGAGGCGTAGCTTGGGCGCGGATCGACGATCGTGACTTCGAAGCCGACCTCGCGCGCCATCCGACAAAGCGGGATTGCGGTGTGTGTGCCACCGACGATCCAGAGCGAAAGCGGCGGCGCAAAGCTTTCGATGAAGAAAGTCGCTTCGCTGTTGGCTTTGTCCTCGAAAACTTGACCGTCGGAGACCTTGTTTTCTGCAAGGGAAGGAAGTGTGGTGTGATACGTGCCGACGATTTCGAAGTGCTCGCGTGCGGCACGGGCGAGCTCCGCGTCGATGGCGGGATCGATCGCACCGACGGTTTCTCCGTCGAGGACCAGCATTCGTCTTCCGAGCAGCGCGTCGGGGCTGAGCGCAATGCAAAGGGCTGCGGGTTTTTGGGTTTCGAGGGCTTGGTGCAAACGGCGCAGCACTTCGTCTCGGACAAACGGTTCGATCAAAACGTCGATCGAACCGCCGCAACTAAGACCGATCTCGAAGCCCGCTTCGTTCGTGACTTGATAGCGCGCGAGCGCGGGCTTGCCGGTTTTGATCACGCCGAGTGCGCGCTCGAAGACATCGTTTTCGACGCAGCCGCCGCTGACCGATCCCTTCATCTTTCCCGTCGGTGTAAGCGCGAGACGCGCCCCCGAGCGGCGTGGTGCGGAGCCGCGCACGCGCACGAGCGTTGCGAGTGCGACGGTTTCGCCTTGGCCTTGCCAGCGATCGATTTCCGAGAGAATTTCTTTCATGATTCCGGGTATATGGCGGCTTCACGGGGGCCTGTCAATCGCGCGGCCCTGGAACGGTTCATTGCAGTTTCATCACGCGGTCATGTCTCGCACGATGCAGCAATTTCGAGCCTTTCATCGCAGGATTCGAGCGCCACTTCCGATGCCATTTTCAGCGCGTTTCGAGTTCGGTTTCGATAAAGTAGCGGAGCGCAAAATCAAGGCTCGCTTGCCGCAGAGAAGTTTGGCTTTGGGTGGTTTTGAGTTTTAGTTTTGGACTGGGTGCAGTTGGTTTCGCGCGCGCAGCTTTGCAAACCCGGGCGGGATCGCGACCCGGGGCGTTTTCAAATTTTTCACGACTTCAAAAGAGAGAACAGCAGTGGCGGATCATTCCATCCCGATATCGAACTACGTCATCTTGACACTTTTGATTCATCTTGCGCTTGGCATTTTGGTGTATGGGCTCGTGCGAAGCTGGAAACTCACCAATCCGGGCAAGTCTTTTTCGCTCGATGTCGTGAAGTCGATGCTTGCGTTACTCATGCAAAAGGATGCCCTGAACCTTGCCGCATTTTTTCAGCGTGGCGTGCTTACGTCGCGGCTTTTCAAACGCCCCGCATCGGGGATCGCACACGCGATGGTGTTCTTCGGTTCGATCGTCTTGATCCTCGGTCATGCGGTGTATCCGCTCTCGTTCGTCGGTGTCGACGTGTTCGGGGGCGCCTTCGGTTATTGGTTCATGGCGCTTGGTCGCAACCTTGCAGGCGTTTTGGTCTTGTTGGGTTTGCTCTTCTTCATGGTGCGACGTTTGGTGTTTCCGCCGGTGCGTCTTCTCGAAGGCAAAGCGCGCCGTGGATTTGTGGCGCTCGAGGCGTTCTTTCTCGTCGTCATCGGCTTGGGTTTTACGACGGAAGGGTTTCGCATTGCCTACGAAGGAGCGCATGCGGGGATGTTCGTCGGCAATTTTTTGTCGAATCAGTTCGGCGAAGTAACTGCCGACACAGCATTGCGTAGTTTTCGTTTGTTTTGGTGGATGCACGGATTGGCTGGGCTCGTGCTTATTTCGACGATCGCGCATTCGCCGCTTGCGCATATGTTGCTTGCTCCGATCAACGCGGCACTCGCGCGGCGCAAGCCCGGTGTGCAACTGCGCCCGATCGACTTTGACGCGCTTGAAAGCGAAAATCCGCCACCGCTTGGTGTAGCGAAGCTTGCCGATTTTACGCCGAAGGCGCGTTTCGATTTTCTGGCATGCGTGTGGTGCGGACGCTGCAATGAAGTCTGTCCGGCGACGCAAACCGGCAAGCCGCTCAAACCCAAGAGCATCATCGTGACGGCAGCCGAGTATTTGCGCGAAGGCAAGTTTGAGGACGAGTCGTTTCTCGATGCCGTGGGTTTCGAAGCGACATTTAACTGTGTCACCTGCGGCGCTTGCATGGAAGCCTGCCCGGTGAGCATTCGCCATCCCGAAGCCATTGTCGAAATGCGCCGCCACTTCGTCATGGAGCGCTCGGAACTTCCGGAGATCATGAGCCACGCGAACAAGAATCTCGAAACCCGCGAGCATCCGTTCGTCGGCACCAGCGCAAGCCCCGATGCGTGGCGTCAGGGTCTCGATGTGCCGTTCTTCGAAAAAGGTGTGACGGAATACTTGCTTTGGATCGGCTGTGCGATCACGTACGAAGAGCGCGCGCAATCCGTTGCGCGGGCGATGGTGAAGCTCCTCCAACACGCAAAAGTTTCATTCGGGATTCTCGAACAAGCGCGCTGCACCGGCGATCCGGCGAAGCAGATGGGCAACGAGATTCTGTTCCAGGAAATGGCATCGACCAACGTCGAGGAATTTTCCGAAATCGGCGTGACCAAGATGATCACCATGTGCGCGCATTGCTTCAACAGCTTCGATCGTTACTACCCGGAACTCGGCGGCAATTACGAAATCGTGCCGCATGCTGTGCTGCTCGATCAATTGATCGCTGCGGGGAAGATTCCGAAAATTGCAGGAAGTGAAAAGATCACCTTCCACGATCCTTGCTATCTCGCCCGACACAACGATGTGATCGATGGGCCGCGCCAAGTGGTCTCTTCCGTCGGAGAACTCGTCGAAATGCCGCGCAACAAGAAAGACAGCTTCTGCTGCGGCGCGGGCGGAGGCAACTACTGGGGCGGCGCGGGCGGCGAGCGCATCAACGATGTGCGCGCGAAAGAAGCGCTGCAGACCGGCGCCGACAAGATCGCGACGGCCTGTCCGTTCTGCTTGCTCATGCTCACTGACGGTGTGAAGAAGAGCACCGACGAGCGCAAGGTCTTCGACATCGCCGAACTCATCGCAGAGAAGTTGCCCAACGCGTAGTCCGGAAACAGGAATGGAAACGGGAACGTCGTAGCGCGCAATGTCACGCTACGACGTTCGCATTTTTGTGTCGGATATGGATATTTCGCCGACGCGGTTATGGCTTCGGTGTTTCGGGCGCGGTCTTTTCGAACGGCGCGATCAACACGTCGTACGCGTGCTTCGTATCCATGTATTCCTTGAAGAGTTTCACCTTGCCGTTTTCGGCGATCAGCAGAAAGTGATAGCGATTGTTGTAGATCGCTCCCGTTACGGATTTGCCGTACGACTCGGCTTCGATCGCCACGCGATTTCCCTCAGCTGTCATGTCGGTGATGCGCAGTTCGAGGCCTTGCGGGAACACTTGGAAGATTCCTTCCATCACGGGTACCAATTCATCGCGAGTGTAGGTGCCAGAGAAGGGCAAGTTGCCGAGGCTGATCACTTTTCCGTCGGGGGTGTAGAAATCGCGCACCGCGTGACCGTCGCCGCGGCTGATTGCGGCGATGAATTCGATCGCGAGTTGCTTGTTGCGGCTTTCGAGCGATCCGCGATCGGAGGCTTTGTCACAATGATGTGTCGCGCAGCCGCTGCCAAATCCCACGCTCAGTACCAGTGCGCCGAGTAGCGCGCGCAGCGAGTTAGAATTTTTCCATGACATTTTTTTTGAATCCCTCCAAAAATTTTTGCAGTTCGGAAAGCTCTCGCAGCTTGGGCGAGACTACCACGCGCTGCACGCCACGTTCCGCGTAAAACTCCGCCGAGGCGAGATCCGGCAAGCCCACGCAAGTGACTTCGATTTGCGCGGGGTCGCGGCCATGTTTGCGTGCCGATTCGCGCATTGTTTCGCAAAGAGCGGCGAGCTCATTGGGGGCTGCACCGAGCGGAAAAAATCCGTCGCCGATGCGACCGGCACGTTTTGCAGCCGCGCGGCTGTGGCCGCCGATCACGATCGGTACGCCATTCTTTTGCACGGGTTTGGGTCGCGAGACCGCGCCGTGGAAGCGCACGAATTCGCCGTTGAACGTGGTCACGGGCTCGCGCCAAAGTGCGCGCATTACGTCGATGTATTCGTCGGCGCGCCGCCCGCGGTTTTCAAAACAAGTGCCGAGCGCCTCGGCTTCTTCTTTGACCCAGCCCATCCCGATGCCGATTTCGAGCCGCCCGCCCGAGAGCCGATCGAGGCTCGCCAGTTCCTTGGCGAGGATCAGCGGGTTGCGTTGGGGGAGCACGAGCACGCCCGTTGCGAGGCGAATGCGCTTGGTCGCGGCGGCGATAAAACTGAGCCAAATCAGCGGATCGGGTTGCGCGACATCGCTCGCAAACGGCGAACGGCCGCTCGGGTCGTACGGGTAGATCGACGCGTACTCGACGAGCATCACCACATGCTCGACCACCCAAATGGATTCGAAGTCAAATTCTTCGGCGAGCTTTGCGAAGGCGGTCGCATACTCGGGATCTTCGATCGGAGCCATTCCATAGGGTAGAAAAATTCCAAATTTCATCGGACACCTCGGCTTCGGTTCAATTTTTCTCATTTGACGGCAATCAATCTGGCTTGCGATCTGCTCTGCATTTTCTGTTGGCTTCGGTTCACTTTTTCTCGTTTGGCGGCAATCAATCTGGCTTGCGATCTGCTCTGCATTTTCTGTTGGCTTCGGTTCACTTTTTCTCGTTTGGCGGCAATGCATCTTTTTTCAATCCCGGAGAATTCACAAGAGGCTTGTTTCCGGAGTTGAGGAGTAGCGTTTGGAGAGTTTCGAGCTTGGATCTCGCAAGCGGTCTTCGCCAAGCCGGACTTGTGCTTGCGCTGCACGCCTTGTTCGAGGGTGCGACGCATATGCGCAAGAGAGTTCTCGCCAAGCCGTATTTGCGTTCTCTTCTTTTCACGAATAAAATCCTTTGCGGCCCTTGCGATATTGAAATTCATATTCAATAATGCGCACGCACTTTCGAACCGCTGTGCCGCGAACTCACGGAAGAAGGGGATTTTGCTGTGGGCTGCGCGGCGGCTGCGCCAAGGGTCGTGTCGTTTGCGATGGCGAAGAATTCGAGATTTTTGAGGAGAGTTTCATGTTGAGTTTGTTTTCTGCCCGCGCCATTTCTTTTTTGCGACACATTCTCGTGTTGTGCGCTTTGCTGCTTTGGGCCTTTCCCGAAACAAGCTTTGCGCATTCGGATACACACGAGAGCGAGCTTTCGCCGCAGCGCCAATATCAAATGCTGAAACTCGCCATTCAAGAATATGGTGAGAGTGTGCAAGGTGGCGTCGTTGTCGATGCGGGCGAGCTTGCGGTCACGGAAGCAATCCTCACCGAACTCGAAGAAGGTGCTCCCTCGGAGGAGTTGACCAAAATTCGCAGTCTCGTTGCAGAACGAGCGGAGGTAAAACGACTCGAAGAAGTGTTTGCGGAATGGCTCGAAGCGCACGGTGCGGGAATCGTTTCCGAAAAACCCGAGCGCACACCGTCGATTGCAGTAGGTCGCAAACTCTTTGCGCGCTACTGCACGTCGTGTCACGGGGAGCAGGGCGACGGGCAGGGGCCACTTGCCGCAGAAATCGAAGACCCAAAGCCTGCCAATTTTATCGATGTTGAATTCATGCAGAACGAAACGCCGGAAGAGTTTTTCCAAGTGCTCTCGATTGGCGTTCCGGGTTCGGCCATGCCTCCGTGGGACGAAGTGTTAACGGCGCAGGAGCGCTGGGACACGGTGGCTTTCCTCTGGTCGCTCGCGTCGGGTGCATCGGCCGATCCTGCCGAGTTCAACCGCTGTTCGAGTTGCCATACACAAGAACGTGCCACAGCGGCTTTCGATCTTTCGGATGCCGGTCTAACGCAGCGTTTGGCTGCCATCGAAGCGCATCGTGCCAACGCGACGGAAACCGCACGCTTGGCAAGGCAGATTGCCTTCGTCGCACAGAGAGAAGGCGACGATCAGGTTCAGGCATTCGACACGCATCATATGTTTTTGGCGCTCGATTTGTTGCTGCAAGAGTACAAAGACGCAGTTCAAAGCGGGGAAGTCGCGAACAAGATCGAGTACGGCGAAACACGACTCTTTTTGGGCACACTTCAGGGAGACATCGAGGCGGGGTTTTCCGTCGGAAAACTTCAGAACGCGGAAATTTCCGATCTCGTAAAAGAAGTTGGAGAAATGATTTACGCGAAGCGCGAGCCGAACGAAGTCGAGATGCGTGCGGCCGAACTACGCCAATTGTTGCAAGCAGATCTCGGTATTGAAAAAGAGGAAAAGGGCAGCGCGGTCGAACGCGTGATCCAAATTCTCGAGGAAGCACGGTCTCAAGCCGAGGCTTCGCCGGATCAAGCGGCCTCCAAGGTTCTCAGCGCCTACATGGCCTTCGAGGCCGTCGAGAAGAAATTGATCACGATCGACCAATCGTTCGGGAAGGCGCTCGAAGCGCAATTCGTCGCATTACGCGCAAAAGTGTCAAAACGGCAAGATGCTTCGGCAGAGTTTGAAAAGATTCGCACGGATCTCCAAAAGGCGGAAGAGTTGCTGGCGGGAAAGACCGGCTTCGTCGGTAGTTTGATTGCGTCGCTCTTGATCATTTTGCGCGAAGGTCTCGAAGCGATCTTGGTGATCAGCGCGCTGGCCGCATATCTTTTGAAAGGCGGACATCTCGCAGCGCGACGCTGGCTCTTTGAAGGTGCGCTTGGCGGTGTGGTTGCGAGCTTCGTCACAGCCGGAATTTTTGAATTTGCACTTCGCAACGTAGGTATGGCCAAGGAGGCACTTGAAGGTGTCACCATGTTGCTTGCGGCCGTCATTTTGTTCTTTGTGAGCTATTGGCTGCTTTCGCGAATCAGTGCGCAACGCTGGCAAGCGTATATCCAAAAGCAGCTCAATCATGCACTTGGCTCGGGTTCACGCTTCGCGATGGTTAGCGTGGCTTTCCTTGCCGTTTACCGCGAAGGTTTCGAAACCGTCTTGTTTTACCGTGCCTTGATGGGAGGTGCGAGTTCGACGGGCGCAGTTCTCTTGGGTCTTGTGCTGGGTTGTCTCGCGTTGGTCGTGGTGTGGATCGGTGTCTTGCGCTTTAGCATGAAGATTCCGCTACGCCCGTTCTTTGCGTGCACCGGGGCGTTGCTCTACGTGCTTGCCTTGCGTTTCGTCGGTGGCGGTATTGTCGAGTTGCAAGAAGCCGGATGGATTCACGCAACGCCGGTGTCGTGGTGGCCCGGATTTTCTTGGCTTGGCATGGCGTCGAATCTCGAAACTGCGCTGGCGCAGTTGCTCTTGATCGTGGCGGCGCTCGTGGCCTTCGCGGTGATTGCGTTCAAGCCGGCTGCACCGCAAAAACAAGCATAACTTTTTTGTGTAGCGAATAGCATCTGCTCCACGCGCGAAAACGTAGGGAGCCTCCGATTCATCCTACTTTCGAAAGACGAGTTGATATTCCACCGACGGAAAACATCAACCCTGATTTGCGGGAAATGAAATGGATCCGAGGCGCCTTCGCATTGAGTTTTCCGCGAGTGGAGCAGCTATTTTCGTAGCAACGCGTTCAGCGCGCCGAGGGATCGCGTTGCGTTTCGGCCCAGCCTTGGGTGATCGGAACCAAATACCGCATGTGCAGGTGGCGGGATAAAAACCGCCAGCCTTCGGCGCCGGGCGCGCTGCGCACGTACACGTCGTCGTAGTATCCCGAGCCGATCATGCTGCGGCCGCCGATCGTGGCGCGCAGATCGATGTAGCAAGTGCCGGTGGCGCGATCGCCTTCGAGATCGATCACATGATTGTGTACGAAGGGCAAGAACTCCGAGTCGTTGCGCATCTGGCCGTAGAATTCGAGCAAAGCGGCGCGGCCACAAAGCGCTGGCTGCGTGTCGACGGCCATGCGGCCATCGTCGCGGAAGAGATCGATCATGCGCGGCATGTCTTTTTGCCAAACGTAATGCGCGTAGCGGTGCACCAGATCGCGAATCGCTTCGAGATCCATCAAGCGCTGCAGCTCGGGATGATGGGGCATCGCTTAGCGTCCTTTGAACACAGGCTTACGTTTTTCTTGGTAGGCGCGTGGCCCTTCGGCGGCGTCTTCGGAGCGGCTCACGCGTTGAAAGAGCGCGTTTTCGAGCACGAAGCCACGCTCGTGTTCCCAGGCGCGCACTGCGATTTCTTTGGCGGTTTGCACCGCGAGCGGCCCATTCTTGCAAATCGCCTCGGCGATCTTCAGCGCTTCCGGGAACACCTGATCGGGTGACACCAATCGGTTTATGAGGCCGACGTCGTAGGCGCGCTTGGCGTCGATCGAACCGCCGGTGAGCAAGAGTTCCATTGCGATTGCCCACGGCACGGCGCGCGGCAGGCGAATGTGCGAACCGCCCGCCGGAATCATGCCCCAGCGCACTTCGCCGAGTGCAAAGCGCGCACCTTCGCCGGCGACGCAGAGATCGGCGCCGAGCACCAGTTCGAGCGTCGCAAAGCCATTCACGGCGGTGATGATTGGTTTGAAAATATCGCTGTAGACGCGCTTCGTCGGATCTTCGTTGATTTTGTAGCGGCCGGAGTTGATCGCCGGAATCAGTGATTCGAGGTCGCCGCCCGCACACCAGTTCTTGCCGTTGCCGGCGAGGATCGCCACCCAAAGATCGGGATCGGCGTTGAAGTCATCGAAGCAAGCATAGAGTTCGTCGATCATCTCTGCCGTGAAACAATTGCTTTGCTCCGGGCGATTGAAAGTCATGATCGCGATGTGATCGCGCTTTTCGTACAAAAATTCTTGAATGGCCATGCACTACTCCCCGAGATGAAATCATCGAAACAAATTTGCGTCACAAAAACTTGCGAATCGATTTGAGCCGCAAGTTGCGTGCGACCGCGCTCAGCGTTTTGCCGCGCGCTTGAACTTCGGCAGCGTGACTTCGTCGGTAACACGCTCGAAGATCACTTCCACCGGCATGCCCATTTTGAGTTCTTCCGGCGGACAATCGGCGACCCAGCTCACGAGTCGCACACCTTCCTGCATTTGGATGATGGCCGGCGCATAGGGCACGTCACCCGGGAATGCAGGATGCATCGCGCGCTGCACGACGGTCCAGGTGAACACTTCGCCGCGCCCCGACGAGCGCGCCCATTCCCAGTTCCACGAACCGCACTTCGCACACATCTCGCGCGGCACGTGCCGCCATTTGCCGCAATCCGTGCAGCGCTGAAAGCGCAGCTCTCCGTTTTTGCAGTGATCGTAAAATTCTTTCGTGGAGCCGCGCATCAGCGGCAATGGTTTCGCATAGGATTGTTCGCTCATGATTCCCTCGTTCTACTCAAAAAAGTGTTAACGACGCAAGATGGCGATGCTGCCATCTCCGAAATCGCCAAAGCCGGTCACGAGCCCGATCTCGGCGTCTTGCACTTGGCGCTCACCGGCCTCGCCGCGAAGTTGCCGCACGGCTTCCACGAAGTGGTTCATGCCGAGCACATGCGCTTCGGAGAGAAGTCCGCCGTGCGTGTTCACGGGCAGTTTGCCACCGAGTTCGATGCGGCCACCCTCGACGAATGCGCCACCTTCGCCGCGTTTGCAGAAACCCAGCTCTTCGATCTGCTGCAAAACTTGGAACGTGAACGGATCGTAGATTTGCGCGAAGTCGATGTCGTCGTGCGTGACGCCGGCCATCGCAAACGCGCGCGGCGCCGCCGAGGTGAGTCCGAGTTGGAACACATCGTCGCGGGTTACGAGATCGTCTGCGGGATAGGGTTGACCTTGCGTCACGCTCATCACATAGATCGGCTTTTGCTTGAGATCGCGCGCGCGCTCGGCGGTGGTCACGATGAAGGCTGCTGCACCGTCGGCTTCGAGTGAGCAATCGAAAAGGCGATACGGATCGGAGATCACCGCCGATGAGAGATACTTCTCGAGTGTGAGTTCCTTGCCGCGCGTCAGTGCGTGAGGGTTGAGTTGCGCGTGCTTGCGCTGCGCGACCGCGATCGCGCCGAGTTGTTCCGATTTCGTACCATACTCATGCATGTGTCGGCGAGCGATAAACGAAAACCATTGCGGCGGTGCGGTCAGACCGAATGGAAAATAAAAATCGCGCGCCGTCGGGCCGCCCGACATGACGGTGGTGTCGGCCACGACGACTTCGCGCACGCGTCGTCCCGAAAAGCCGTACCAACCACCCGGAATCAGAATGGTGTCTGCGAGTCCCGCCGTCACGGCCATTGCGGCGTTGGCGAGCGAAGCTCCGGGCGCTGCGCCGCCCAGATGGGAAGTGGATTGGTAACGGAGATCTTCGATGCCGAGATGCACCGCAAATTCTTCGGCGATGCCGAGACAAACGAAGGGCAGCACACCGTCGATGTCGCTTCGTTGGAGGCCCGCATCGTCGAGCGCCGCGATCGAGGCTTCGAGCTGCAGGCTCAAATCCGTTTTGCCGGTCCCGGGACCGCGCGAGTATTTCGTCTGCCCGATACCGACGATACAGGCTTGATTTTTGAAAGAACCCATTTCCATCTCCTCCGTCTGCTTGCGTGCCTTGGTTGCTGTAGAAAAGCCGTGCGCTTTCGCAGCCCTTTCTTTGCAACCCGCGCTTTCGCAGCCCGCGCGAGTCGTGTCGCCGGCGCGCGCGTTTGTTCTCTGTGCGTCGCACAAAGCAAGGTTGCCAGCTTGCCTGCACAAGTTCTTCAAGTGTCTCTTTTTGGTGTCGCTTGCTGCGGCAGAGCCGTTTTGTCAGGAAACTTGACCTTACCGAGGGGTTCCATGTTCGTCAAGAAACCTGACAATCTTCAAAAGATCACTTCGTCGTGCACGAGCTGTTGGTAATCCACTTCCGAACGGCCCAGAAGCGAACGAAAGACGTGCTCGTTGTCGCAGCCCATCGCCGGGCCGGGCGTGATGCGCGGCTCGGTGCGGCTCGTCTTCACATAAGCGCCGTAGATCGTTTCGCGAAAGCCGAGTGGATGTGTGACTTCCATGAACGTGTTGCGCGCTTGGAGTTGCGGATTGGAGAGCAAGTCGGCCACTGCAAGCACCGGCGCGGCGGCGACACCGTGCGTCTGGAGTAACGCTGCCAATTCTTGGTTGTCGAACCCGCGCGTCCACTCTGCGATTTTTTGATGAAGCGCTTCGATGTTTGCGACACGTTTTTGTGACGACGAAAATTCCACCGCCGTGGCCCACGCGGGCGACTTCATTGCCGCCACCAAACCATGCCATTCCGCTTCGCAGAGCACTGCGATGCTGATCCAGCGATCGTCGCCCACGCACGGGAACACGCCGTGTGGCGCACCGACGGAGAGCGGATGGCGATTGCCGATCGGCTTGGCTACGCGACCGTTGAAGGCGTAATCCATCCAGGCCGGGCCGACCATTTGCAAGATGCCTTCTTGTTGCGAGAGATCGACGAGTTGACCTTTGCCGGTTCGCTTGCGAAAGCGCAATGCGAGCAGCGCCGCGAACGCACCGATGATGCCACCGAGCGGATCGGCGTATGCGTTTTCCATCGGTATCGGTGGGCCATCGACATAGCCGGTGAGACTATCGAGCCCCGTGATGCTGCTCAGACTCATGCCGTAGGTGCGCACGTGGCGCAGTGGCCCCGTGAGTCCTGCAGCGGGCATCGAAACCAAGATCACATCCGGCCGCACCTTACACAATTCCGAGTAGCCAAGGCCGAGCTTGTCCATCACGCCGGGGCCGAAGTTTTCGAGCACCACGTCGCACTTCGCGACGAGTTCGCGTGCGAGTGCTTGGCCGGCCGTTTTTTTGAGATTGATCGTCACGCTGCCGTTGCCGGCCCAGCCGGCGTGGTTTTGCAAACTTCGATCGAAGTCACGCTTGCCTTCGGCAAACGGCGGCAAGGTGCGATTGATGTCGACGCGCGCGTGCGACTCGATCTTGTAGACCTCGGCGCCGAGAAAGCCGAGCGTTTGTCCGGCGACCGGTCCGAGCCAGCCCCAACCGAAATTCGCCACGCGCAGGCCTTGCAAGGGAAGAGCTTTGCTCATGCGATCACTCCTACGCTTCGAAGTGTAGACTGTTCTGCAACCGACAAGCCGAGCCGCACACCCAAAATTTCAGCGTTGTGTTCGCCGAAGAGCGGCGCCGGTGCCGTCGCTCCGCCGGGGCACGCCGTGAGATGCACTGGCGCGCCGAAGGTGCGCACGGTGCCGAGTGCGGCGTGGGCGATCTCGCGGAGGTAGTTGCGCTCGCGCAGGTGCGGGTGTTCGCCGGCCTCGGCGACCGTAAACACCGCCGTGGTTGGGCAACCGTTCGCCTGACACAAATCCATGATCTCCTGCTTGGTGTGCGCCGCGGCCCACTCGTAGAGGAAGGCATAAATCATGTCGGAGTTTTGAGCGCGTTCGAACATATCGTCGAAGAGATCGAGCTGCGCCCAATCGGGATTGCCCATCGCGCGCACGAGCCCGTGCCACTGCCCGGTTTCAAGCGCCATCATCCACACGTAGCCGTCTTGGCAGGGAATGATCGTGGCAGGCGCGGCGAGCGGCATTCCGACACCCGTTCGTGTTCCTGATTTTCCGTCCTGGGCATAGCCCCCGATGTTTTGCGCTCCGACGAAGAGTGCGGCCACGGTTTCGGCGCATGACACGTCGATGTGTTGGCCACCCCCACTTTTTTCATTCTCTGCGTCATCTTGCGCCACCAAGTCGCGGCCGATCACCGCCGCCAGTCCCCAGGTTACGGCACAGTAGGCCCCGAAAAATTCGGCGGAAAAGGTGCCGTGCTCGAGCGGCGCTTGGTCGGGCACACCGCAGTAGCGCGTGCCCGTCGCCGAAAGATGAAACGCATTCAGGTCGTAGCCTTTCCAGTCGGCGTACGGGCCGGTCTGACCGAACGGCGTAATGGAAATCATCACGAGTTTTGGATTGATTTTTTCGAGCGTCGCCCAGTCGAGCTTCCATTCGCGCATTTGTCGTGGCGAAAAGTTTTCAATGAGCACGTCGGCTTCGGCGATGAGGCGAAGCAAAAGTTCGCGCCCTTTGTCGCAAGTGAAGTCGAGCGCGAGACCGCGCTTGTTCGTGTTCAAGAAAAAGAAGGCGCCGCTTTTTTCGGGATCGGGCACGTCGCCTGGAAACGGTCCCCAGCTTCGCGTGACGTCGCCCAGTCGCGAAACGTCGGCGGGTTGCGCGACGTTGCCCGCATCGTGTGTTTCCGTCGGATCGCTTGCGCAAGGCGAGCGCGGCAATTCGACTTTGATGACTTCCGCGTCGTAGTCCGCAAAAAGTTTCGCGGCAAAGGCAGCGGAAATGCCTTCGCCAAGTTCGATTACGCGGATTCCGGTGAGTGCGCCGTCCATGAAACTCCTCGTTCGCGACATGCGCGAATGGATGTTTTGTGCCGCCCCGTTTTGACGCTCTTCCTCGGAAGCCTTTCGGTTTTCGTGCGCCAGGGCCTGCGCGTTCCGGTTTGCTGGCGACTCGCTCTTTGTTTGCGTGGCGCAAATTCGTGCCTTGGATTCATGCACTTCAAGTCGCACAAGGGCTCTTCGCACTTGCCATCCCTTTTCATCATGCTTTTCACCATGATTTCCACCGCGCATTCTCACCCTTCGTGAGCAAAAACGCAGGCGACTTGCCTTCGGTGCGGCTTGCGTGGCGCGCCGTTTCGAGTCCATAGCTCAGTTGCGCAAAATAGTCAGGCCCCTTGACCGATTTGGATTCGATGCGATGATTCGCTCGCCCGCGTTTTGACCTGCCAACGCTTGCCGCCCCGGCGCGCCGATGGCAAAGTTCGCGCGGACATCGAGTCGCGGGGCGTCGCTTCGCGACCCAATCCAATCCGCAAATTGCAAATTTCCGAAGGAGAAGAACGTGGCCAAAGACCCGCTGAAGACACGGCTCGTGCAAGAGCTCGGTATCGAATATCCCATCATTGCTTTTACGCATTGCAAAGACGTCGCTGCTGCGGTGATCAACGCCGGTGGTTTTGCAGTGCTCGGTGAAACGCAACATTCGCCCGAAGAAATCGAGGCGGACATCAAGTGGTTGCGCGAGAAGGTGGGTTCGAAGCCGTTCGGCATCGACTTGGTTTTTCCGGCCTCGGTGCCGGCCGTCGGTTCGATCGACGATTTGAAGGCGCAGATTCCCGAAGCCCAACGCAAATTTGTGGAAGAGATGAAGAAGCGCCACAACATTCCCGCGCCGAAGAAAACTCCCGAACTCTATGACCTCGGTTGGGTAAACAAAGAAACGCCGCGCCGCCAACTCGAAGTCGTACTCGAGAACAATGTTCCCGTGCTTGCCTCGGGTCTTGGAAATCCGGCGTTCGTGCTCGACGCCGCGCACGCACGAGGCATGAAGGTTTGGGGTCTCGTCGGAAAACCGCGCCAAGCGCAACGCGAAATTGAAGCGGGCGTCGATGCGGTGATCGCGCAAGGCAACGATGCCGCGGGTCACACCGGTCCGATCGGTACGTTTTCGATCGTGCCGCAAGTCGTGGCGATTGCGGGCGATACGCCGGTGATCGCGGGCGGCGGTGTCACCACCGGGCGTCACTTGGCCGGCGCGATCGCGCTCGGCGCGCAAGGTGTGTGGACGGGAACGGTTTGGCTTCCGTCGCGCGAGTCCGACGTCGACATGATCATCAAAGAGAAATTGCTTGCGGCGAAGGCCACCGACACGGCGTATTCGAACTGCATCTCGGGCTTCACGATGCGCACATTAAAGTGTAAGTGGCATGAAGAGTGGGAGCGCCCGGATGCGCCGCGACCGGCTCCGGCTCCGTATCAATTGCTGCTCTTCGCAGATGTGAAGCAATCGGCGATCGACTGGAACATGCCGGATTTCATGACCGAAGCCGCTGGCCAAGGTGTGGATTTCGTGACGTCAATGAAACCCGCGCGTCAGATCGTGCTCGACATGGTCGAAGAGGCTTACGAAGTCTTCGATCAGATCTGCGGCGAAGACGAATAACTCTTTGGTGTAGGCTCTGCAGCGCGTCCTGCCGCAGAGCCTACATCGCAAGCAAATCGATCAAGCGAGTCGCTTGAAGATCGGCGAGTCAGAGCGCCGACGCGATCCGCGGGCAAGGCGGAGGCTTGAATGAGCCGAGCGATTACCGTTGAGCGCGATGTGATGGTCTCGATGCGGGACGGCGTCAAGCTTGCGACGGACATCTACCGACCCGCCGATTCTTGCGCGAAGGAAGCATGGGATTCTGCGCGGGGTGCCACGCAGGCGAAAACGCAGCATCCCGTACTCGTGCACCGCACTCCCTACAACAAAAGTGATGCCTGGGTCGTCGGCGGCTTGATGCTCAATCCGCTGCTTGCCGCCGAGCGCGGTTACGTCGTGCTCGTGCAGGATACACGAGGACGTTTCGCTTCCGAGGGAGAATGGCAGCCCTTTGCCTGCGAAGGGAACGACGGTTACGACACCATCGAGTGGGCGGCCAGGCAGCCGTGGAGCAATGGCAACGTCGGCATCTACGGATCGTCCTACAACGGTGTCACTGCATTGCAAGCTGCCGTCGCAGCGCCTCCCCATCTCAAGGCTTGCGTTGCCTACATGACGGGCGCGAACTATCACGCGGGCTGGGCGTATAGCGGCGGCGCATTCGAACTCGGTTTCAATTTTTGGTGGGCGCTCAATTTGGCTTGGGATCGTGCGTTGCGGCTTCCGGAGGCCGAGCGATTGCAAGCGTTTGGCAAGTTGATGGCAGCGGCGAAAGATCCCTGGAAAGCCGTGCGAGAGATTCCGCTTCGCGATAACACTGCACTTTGTAGCGCGGCGACTTGCAGTGCTGACGCGGAGCACGCTGAGCACGCGCCGTTTTGGCGCGAGTGGCTCGATCATCCCAAGTACGATGAGTTCTGGCGCAGTGTGGATGTGGCGGCGCGTTGCACAGAGATCCAAGTGCCCGTGTTGCAAATCGCAGGTTGGTACGACGGCTTTTTGCAAGGCCACTTGGATTTGAACGAAAGTCTGAAGAAGCATCCACGCTCCGAAGTGCGCGATACACACCGATTGGTGTTTGGTCCGTGGGATCACATCACCTACATGAGCATTCGTCCGACGGCCGCAGGTGAGCGCGAGTTCGGGCCGGAGGCCGTGGCGGGGCCGGCGGGTGTGAGTGAATTGGTGCTGGAATTTTTCGAGCCGTATTTGCGCGGCGAAGCGCTCAAATCTGAAAACGCCTCGCAACCGGTGCAGCAAGCCGTGGCGCGCGTGCGCTACTTCTCGATGGGCGAAAATCAATGGCGCGAAACTTCGAGCTGGCCGCCGTCGCACGCCAAAGAAAATTTCTTCTTGCACAGCCAAGGTCGCGCCAACACGCGCCTGGGCAATGGCGAGCTTTCGCGCCGTGCTCCGACGGACGAGACGGTGGATCGTTATGTGTACGATCCGAGCGACCCGGTGCCGACGCGCGGTTGCCGAAGCCTGGCGCCGATCTTCGGTTCGCCTGGTGTGCTCGATCAGAGCGAAGTCGAAATGCGCGACGACGTTTTGGTGTATAGCAGCGAAGTTTTGCAGGATGCACTGCGCATCGCCGGCCCGGTTTCGCTTGAGCTTTGGATTTCGAGCGATGCACCGGACACGGATTTTACGGCGAAGCTCGTCGACGTGGATGCGAACGGCTACTGCGCGCCGGTGGCGGAAGGCATTTTGCGTGCGCGCTATCGCAACGGAATGGATCGCGAAGCTTGGCTCACGCCGGGCGAGATCGTGCCGCTTTCGATTTCGCTTCTCGATACGGCGTATGTCTTTTTGCCCGGCCATCGTTTGCGTCTGGAAGTGAGCAGCAGCAATTTTCCGAAGTTCGATTGCAATCCCAATGCAAAAGTCGAGATCGCGCGCGCGAGCGCGAGCGATCGTCGCAAGGCCAAGCAAAACGTGCATCACGACGCCGCGCATCCATCCTGCTTGATTCTGCCGGTGGTTCGCGGATAACACAAAAAAGTGACGAATGAAATTTTGTGCGCCGTGCTTCGCGCCGTGCGCTGCGAAGCTGCAAGTGCACGCGTGTAGGGTGCATCGTGCGATGGCCAAGACGTGGAGCGCCTGGCGCGTGTCTGCAGAGATGCAAAGACGTGAGGCGCGTCTGCGTGAGCATGGCCGCGCAGCGTCGGAGATCATGCCGTTCGCGCAGCCGTAGCGTTACTTTCCCGTGAGTTTTGCGATCGCGTCGGCCGAGTAACCCAGCTCGCGCAAGATCTCCTCGCTGTGTTCACCGACGCGCGGAGCGGTGCCTCGCACTTTGCCGGGCGTCTTCGAGAATTTCGGTGCGATGCCGACCTGCGGAATTTTTCCGTACTTCGCATCTTCGACTTCGACGACCATCTTGCGTGCGATCAGATGCGGGTCGCGCAGCGCTTCGTCGAGTTCGTAGACGGGCGTCGCGCAGATTTCATCGTCCTTGAGTTGTGCAAACCATTCGTCGCGCGTTTTTTCTTGGAAGCGCGCGCGCAAGAACGCAAAAATCTCGGGAAACTTTTCGGTGTTGAATTGTTCGTTGCTGAACTCTTCGCAACCGAGTTGCTTGCAAAGACGCGCCCAAAACCAAGGCTCCATGCAGCCGACGCTGAGCCATTTTCCGTCGGAAGTTTCGTAGACGTGATAGCAAGGCAAGGCACCATTCAAGTAATGCTGGCCCGGTCGTGGGGGGCGGCCTTTGGCGAGCGTTTCGCCGGCGAGCAGCCCGATGAGCGACAGCACGCCGTCGCTCATTGCCATGTCGATGTATTGACCTTCGCCGGTGTTCTTGTGATGCACCACGGCCGCGAGCACCGCGAAGGCTGCGAAGAGACCGCCGCCCGCAAAATCTGCGATCGCGTTCATCGGAATCGTCGGCGCACCGCCGGGCGTTCCGATCATGCCGAGCGCACCGCCGATGCTGATGTAGTTGAGATCGTGTCCGACGAGCGGCGCGTAGGGGCCGGTTTGGCCGTAGCCGCTGATCGAGCAATAGATCAAATCGGGTTTCATCGCGCGCAAGGCGTCGTAGTCGACACCGAGTCGTGTCGCGACGCCAGGTCGAAAGCCTTCGAGCACGACATCGGCGTTTTTTGCAAGCTGCAAGCAGACTTCGCGCGCGGCCGGATCTTTGAGATTGAGCGCGATCGAACGCTTGCCGCGTCCGACGGGATTGAACGCTATGTCGCGATCGCTGATGCCCATCGCCGAACCAACGCTTTTATGCGTCGTAGGCGCCTCGACCACGATTACGTCGGCGCCAAGATCCGCCATCAACATGCTGCAGTACGGCCCGGGTGCGTGCCGGGAAAGATCGAGGATGCGCAAGCCCTGCAGTGCAAACATTATTTCTCTCCAACCTCATCGCCGATCGGCAGCATTTTGGCTTTGCTGCGCAGCTCGTCGAGGATTTCGCGCAATTGCTCGAAGCGTTTCACCCCGATCAGCGCCGTATATTGCTCTTGGATTTCGCTCGCGATCTTGGTGCCGTCGCGAATCAACTTCTTGCCCGACACCGTAAAGCGTACGATCTTGGCCCGTCCGTCGCTCGGGTCGGGCACGCGCTCGACGTAACCCAAGCGCTCGATTTCATCGACGAGCTGCCCCATGGCCTGCTTGCTCATTCCGGCGAGTTCCGCGAGTTCCGTGAGCCGTGTGCCCGAAGCATGCAAGTAGGCGAGCACCGCTTGGTGCGACGGTTGCAACTCGTCGTGGCCACGCTCGTAAAACTTCGCGAGCGCGCGGCGTTGAAAATCTTTCGCGACTTCCATCAGCGGCTGGCCAATGTTCGTCGCGCGAAAGGTTTCGATGTCGATCGAGCCGGATTCTTTCTTCTTCATGGTGTCTTTCGTAAGTGTCGCGCACAAAGAACGATCGCATGCGCAGCGTCTCGCATCGCACTCTTTTTGGGGGAATTTTCCTTGCTCGTTGGCACTGTCTGTGGCGCTCGCACGTTCGCCGCAGCCGAGCAAAAGATAAAGTATCTTGACTATTTTGCAAAGGCTTGCAGAGCGCGAATCGGAGTGTCATGCGAAAGAATGGAATGCGCCGCGCAAGAGTGTGCTTGCATGTGGCGTCTTGATGCACAGGGTAGATCGTTTCAGGTGAGACTCGTACGCTGCGCTTGCATGCACGCTCAACCTTTGGCGCTCCCATCGACGCACCGACGGAGAACCGATCAGTAAATGATCTGCTCTTCGACGAGCTTTGCGTAGCGCGCCTCGGGTAGCCCAAGCAGATTTTTGAACACGTGTTCGTTGTCTTGACCCATCGACGGCCCGGGACGCACCGCCGGTTCGCTTTCGCTCATCTTCACGTACGCGCCGTAGATCGTTTCTTCAAAGCCAAGCGGATGTGTCACTTCGAGAAACGTCTTGCGCGCCTTGTAGTGCGGATTGTTGAGCAAGTCGGCGACGTTCAAAACCGGCGCAGCGGCTACACCCGCAGCTTGCAAGCGCGCGGCGAGTTCGGTGTCGCCAAACTGCTTGGTCCACATGGCGAGTTTTTCGTGCAGCGAAGCAATATGCGCAAGTCGCGCTTCGTGCGTCGCAAATTCCGGCGCATCGATCCAGCTTGCGTCGCTTCCCGCTGCCTTCTTCACGGCGCACTGCAAGCCTTGCCATTCTTCGTCGGTGAGCACGGCGATGCTGATCCAGCGATCGTCGCCTGCGCACGGGAATACACCGTGCGGTGACGCCATAGCGCGCGGATGGCGATTTTCGATCGGCCCCGCGACGCGTCCGTTGAGCACATAATCCATGTACGCCGGCCCGACCATCTGCATGATCGCTTCTTGTTGCGAGTAATCGATGTGCTGGCCTTCGCCGCTGCGATCGCGATAGTGGAGCGCCGCCACGATTGCAAACGCGCCGAGAATTCCGTTGTAGGGATCCGAGTAGGCGTTTTCGACGGGAATCGGTGCACCGTCGAGATAACCCGTGAGACTGTCGAGTCCGGTCGTGCTCGTGAGACTCAGCCCGTACGTGCGAATGTCTTTGAGCGGACCGTACAACCCCGCCGCCGGCATCGAGAACATCACGATGTCGGGCTTCACCTTGCAGAGTTCTTCGTAGCCGAAACCAAGTTGTTTCATCACACCCGGGCCGAAGTTTTCGATCACGACGTCGCACTTCGCGATGAAGTCGAGCGCGAGTTGTTTGGCTTCGTCTTTCTTGAGATTGAGCGTGATGCTGCCGTTGCCCGCCCAGCACGCGTGATTCGAGAGGCTGCGGTTCGGGTCGCGCACACCCTCGGCAAACGGTGGCAAGTTGCGGGTGAGATCGATGCGCGCGCGCGACTCGATCTTGTAGACCTCGGCGCCGAGGAAGCCGAGCGTTTGTCCGACGACGGGCCCGGCCCAAACCCAACCAAAGTTCGCAACTCGAATTTTTTGTAGCGGCAGCTTGTTGGCCATGTCGATCTCCGATAACTCAAAAATGCGTTAGATGATTCCGTCGCGCTTCCAGGTGGTCAGAAGAGCGGCATCTTGGCTAAGCATTTCGCCATACACTTCTTGGTTATGTTCGCCAAGCAGCGGTGCGGGTCGCTTGGGACCGCCCGGGCTCTTGGGTAGTTTGAACGGCGCGCCGAGAGTCGGAATCGTGCCGAGATGAGGGTGTGCGAGATGGACCAGATACTCGCGCACTTTGAGATGTTCTTGGGCTGCCGCCTCGGCGACGTTGTAGACCGCCGTCACAGGGCATCCGTTGGCCTGACACAAATCCATGATTTCTTGCTTCGAGTGCTCCATCGTCCATTCTTGCAACATCGGATAGATCGCGTCGGCGTTTTGCGCGCGCGCATACATGTCTTGGAAGAGATCGAGCTGCATCCACTCGGGATTGCCCATCACTTTCGCAAGACCGTTCCACTGGCCCGGTTCGAGCGCGAGCATCCACACATAGCCATCCTTGCAGGGAACGATCGTGGCCGGCGCACCAAGCGGCATTCCTACGCCGGTGCGATGTTCGAATTTTCCGTCTTGCGCATAGCCGCCGATGTTTTGTCCACCGACGAACGCGGCGGCGATCGCTTCGGCACACGAGACGTCGAGCTGTTGTCCGCCGCCTTCCGCGTTTTGCGCGACGAGACTTCGACCATACACAGCTGCGAGTCCCCAGGTCGCTGCGGAAATGGCACCAAAGAAATCTGCAGCAAAGGTCCCGTGTTCGAGCGGTGCTTCGCCGGGGCGTCCGCAATAGCGATGGCTTGCGCCGGAGAGGTGATAGGCGTTTAAGTCGTAACCTTTCCAGTCGCAGTACGGTCCAGTCTGACCAAAGGGCGTAATCGAGATCATCACGAGACGTGGATTGATTTTCTGTAGCGCTGCAAAGTCGAGTCCCCACTCGCGCATCTGCCCGGGATGGCAGTTTTCGATCAAGACATCGGCCTGCGCGAGCAGTTTCTTCAAAATCGCACGGCCTTTCTCCTGCGCGACATCGAGCGTGACACTACGCTTATTGGTGTTAAGAAAGAAAAAGGTTCCGCTTTTTTCGAGGTGTGGCTCGTCGCTCGGAAATGGCCCCCAATGGCGCGAGAGATCGCCGGGAAGCCCCGTGCTTGCCGGGGCTTCGACTTTGATGACGTCCGCACCAAAGTCGGCGAAAAGCTTCGCGCAATACGGCGCCGAAATCATTTGCCCGAGTTCGATGACGCGGATGCCCGCGAGTGCTTCGTTGCTCTGCTTGCTCAAGATCTTCCCCCAAGTTGGCTCGACCATTTCCAAGGCCGATTTCAGGAGCCTCGAACGCATTCCGCTTTTTTCGTTTTTTCCAAAATCAGGATGGATATTTTCCGTCGGTGGACAATCAACCTGCATTCAGGAAGCGGAATGGGTCAGGGCTCCTTTACGTTCACTTCGTTCGGTTTCGTTCGCTTGATTCGGAGCGCTGCGGAATGGGCCGCTTTCGTCGCTGCGCATGCGGTGGAGGTTTCCTGCGGAAAGGCCTCGCTCGACCGCAGGCAGCGAGTATGAAATTCACGCCATGCCTTGTCAAATCTTCGCGTTTTGCGCTTGGGCCGGTGTCGATTCGAGTTTTGCACTTCCGATTGCGGCCCGATTTCATGTGATTTGTTAGCGTGAACGCCGCGTTCAAGCGCAAGGCATTCGCAAAATTTTGCAGCAAAAAATCGTGAGGAGATGCCCGTGAAAATCGAAACCGTGATGCTCGGTCCGGAGACGCAGCAATACGCTGGCCAAGGTCAAGCCTCGATGACGATCGGTAAAATTGCCGACGCTGCGCGCAAGCTCGAAGAGCTTGGTTTCGACGGTGTGACGTCGCCCGAAGCGGGGCATGATCCGTTCTTGCCGCTCGTGATTGCGGCCGAACACACCGAGCGCGTGAAGCTTGGCACGAACGTCGCGATTGCTTTCCCGCGCAGCCCCATGGTCACCGCGCAAGTTGCTTGGGACTTGCAGCAACTCTCGAAGGGCCGCTTTCGTTTGGGGCTTGGCACGCAAGTGAAGGGACACGTTGAGCGGCGCTATGTCGCGACATGGTCGGGGCCGCCGGGCCCGCGAATGCGCGAGTATCTGCTCTGCATGAAGGCGATCTTCGCGTCGTTCGCAAATCCCAAGAAGCCGACGTATTTCGAAGGCACGCATTATTCGTTCACGATGCTGCCGCCGTTTTTCAATCCCGGGCCGATCGACTACGCACCGCCGGAGCTTTGCATCGCCGCCGTCAATCCCTACATGGCGAAACTTTCGGGCGAGCTTTGCGACGGCTTGCGATTGCATCCGATCGCGACCTTCCGCTATACACAAGATGTTGTACTCCCGGCGATCGAGGAAGGTGCGAAGAAGGCGGGCCGCAAGCTCGCCGACATCGACTTGATCGGTGCGCCGTTTCTCGCGATCGGCGAAAGGGCCGAAGACGTTGCGCGCGCCAAGCGCGAACTCGCGCAGCACATTGCCTTCTATGCCTCGACACGCACGTATCACGCGGTACTCGAATTCCACGGTTGGCAAGAAGCCGGGCATAAGCTGCACGATCTTTCGCGCCAAGGAAAATGGACCGAGATGCCGGAGGTGATCACCGACGAAATGCTTGAAGAATGGGCGCTCATCGGAACTGCCGACGATCTCGTTTCGCTGGTGAAGCAGCGTTGCGCGGGTTTGTTTTCGACGGTGCTGCTCGATTTGCCGCCGGGGTTGCGCGCCCAAGAAGACTGGGTGCGCGCCACGGTGAAGGCGCTGCACGCTTAGTGCGCTGCTTTGATCTGCGACACCAAATAGCGACATGAAGTCTGAATCCACGAAACAAAAAAGAAAAAGGAGCAATCCCATGGCAGAAAATGATCTTGTTCTTTTCGAGCTTCGCGACGGTGTCGGCATCGTCACCTTGAATCGCCCGGACCGCCTGAACGCGGTGAACTGGGATCTTGCCGAAGCGACGGCAAAGCTCTTTCATGAGTTGCACTACAACGACGATGTACGCACGATTGTGTTGACCGGTGCAGGGCGTTCCTTTTGCTCGGGCGGAGATGTCGAGTTTTTGAGCGGCGAAGGCGATCGACCGCTGCCGGGTGCGTCGGATCCGTCGCGCCGCATGCCGCGCTCGCAGCGAAAAACCCCGGGCGGCCCCTTCGTCGACGTGACGCGCCAAATCGTGGCCGTCGAAAAGCCGGTGATCGCCGCCATCCACGGCCCGGCGGTGGGCGCGGGCCTCGCTTACGCACTTGCGTGTGATCGACGCTTTGCCGATTCCAGCGCCAAGATGTCGGCGATCTTTACCAAAGTTGGCATCAGCCCGGACTGCGGCGTGACCTACTTCTTGCCGCGCATCGTCGGTCTTTCGAACGCGCTGATGATGGTCGAAACCGCAAAAATGTTTAACGCCGAAGAAGCCAAGGCAATTGGCCTGATCGACGAACTCGTGCCGGAAGGCAAGGCCTTCGAGGCCGCGTTTGCGTATGCGTCGAAACTCGCCGCAGGCCCGAGCGTGGCGATCGACATGGCGCGCCGCTTCGTTTACAAGTCGCTCAACTCGACACTCGACGAGATGCTCGACTACGAAGCCGTTGCTTCGACGATGACGGCGGCGACGCGCGACTTCAAAGAAGGCACCACGGCTTTCTTCGAGAAGCGCAAAGCCGAGTTCAAGGGTTATTGATCGACGGACTTGCGCGCGAGTGATTCCGAAACGACCTTCCTGGGAGAAGAGCTTCGCTGCAAACAAACTCGAAAGGAACACGCCATGCCCGTACAGTTTTTTATGCTTGCCTTCATTTCGTTGCTGACGACGCTCACGCTAGCTACACATTATTATGTTCATGGCACCTTCAATTGGGTCTACGTCGCGATTGCAATGTTCTTGTCCTTGAACCTCTTGGTCGTTTACTGGGAGCTGGTGCTTTTCTATTGCCGAGAGCAAGTCTTCAAGGAAAGCGAACACTGGTACGGCGATTGCTTCCACAAGAAAACCAAGCCGATGGCAATCCTGATGCGCAGCAAGATCGGCTTGCGCGAGTTTCTGACGCCCTCGTATTGGACGAAGGCGTGGAGTGCCTATTCGCTCTTCGATAAATCGTATGCCGACAAACGAACCTTCGGTTATGCGGCCGATGTGGGAAACGGATTCAGCACGCTCATTCCGTCGGTGATTCTGCATCTTGGACTCACCTGGCAGTTCTTGCCGGCGCGCGTGCTTGGCATCATCGGGCTCGTGATGTTCTACCAGATGACCTACGGCACGGTGATTTACTGGTTTAGTTTCCTCGTCAACGAACGCCAAAAATTGTTGAATCGCCGCGAGAACATGACCTACATCGTGGGCACGAACATGCCGTGGTTTGCGTTTGGCCTCATCGGAATGTACGCCGCGATCCGATTGATTCTCGACAACGACTACAGTGTGATTGGTCTGTAGCTCCGCACGCCCCACCGTGTTGCCAAGACAAAGTTTTCAGCGCTCGCGCGAAGCTCGTGTTCGCATCTTTGCTCAAGGATGCATCACGGCAATGCGCAAATTTTGTGCAGTGCGGCGTGTGCACCGTCGAATCCGTCGAATCGTGTGCTCTTTGCACGTTGAGATCGCATGGGTTTTGGTCCTGATTTGCGCGGGGCAACGCTTGCGGCGCGTTGAATTCCATTTTTTCGATCTTTCTCCGACAAAAAATTTTTCGGCACATCCTTTGCTCTAGGCGCCCAAGCGGAACTCGAATTTTGATTTGGGATCGAACGCAGCGATCGAACGCAGCAAGTGGAGAAGCGCCGTGAAAAAGTTGAAGCTCGTTGTCATCGGAAACGGAATGGCCGGCATGCGCACCGTCGAAGAGTTGCTCAAACTCGCGCCGGATCTCTACGACATCACGGTCTTCGGTGCCGAGCCACACGGCAATTACAATCGCATCTTGCTCTCGCCGGTGCTGGCGGGCGAGTCGAGCTTTAGCGAAATCCTGCTCAACAGCGAAGTTTGGTATCGCGAAAACGGCATCACGCTGTACGCAGGCAAAGAAGTTGTCGAGATCGATCGCCGACACCGAAAAGTGATCGCGTCCGACGGAACGGAGGCGCAATACGATCGTTTGCTGATCGCCACCGGCTCAAAACCGATCGCCTTGCCAATTCCAGGAGCGACACTTCCAGGTGTCGTCGGCTTTCGCACGATTCGCGATGTCGAAATGATGCTCGAAGCTTCCCGCGCCAAAGGCAACGCAGTCGTGATCGGCGGCGGGCTGCTCGGCCTCGAAGCTGCGGCCGGGCTGATGAAGCAAGGCATGAGCGTGAGTGTGATCCACTTGATGAACACCTTGATGGATCGGCAGCTCGACGAAGCCGCCGCCGCAATGTTGCGTCGTACCCTCGAAGCGCGCGGCTTGAAAATTTTCTTGTCGGCGAATACCGAACAAATTCTTGGCGAAGAGCGCGTGCGCGCAGTGCGGCTTGCCGATGGCACCGAAATTCCGACGGATCTCGTGGTGATGGCGGTTGGCATCCGTCCGGATGCGGCACTCGCCAAAGCAGCGGGGCTGCACTGCGAGCGCGGCATCGTTACGAACGACACGATGCAAACCTTTGATCCGCGCATCTACGCCGTCGGAGAATGCGTGCAACATCGTGGCCGCACTTACGGCTTGGTGGCGCCGCTCTTCGAGCAAGCCAAAGTTTGCGCGAATCAACTCGCACTGCTCGGCCACTCGGCCTATCGCGGCTCGACAGATTCGGCGCGACTCAAAGTTGCGGACATCGATCTCTTCTCCGCCGGAGATTTTCGCGAAGCCGAAAACGCCGACACCATTGTGCTTCACGATCTCGGGCGCGGGATCTACAAAAAACTTGTGCTCGCCGACAACCGGATTCGTGGCGTGGTGCTTTACGGCGATGCGATCGACGCAAGCTGGTATTACCAACTTCTGTGTGACGGCGTTGACGTAAGCGGCAATCGCGATCGCTTGCTCTTCGGCAAAGCGCTCGCGGGCGATGCCGGGCGCGGCGCAAAAGACACGTTCTTGGAACTGAGCGACGACACCGAAATCTGCGGCTGCAACGGCGTGTGCAAGAAGACGATCGTCGACGCGATCACGGAGAAGAAACTCTTCACGCTCGAAGAAGTGCGCGCGCACACCAAGGCATCTTCTTCTTGCGGCTCCTGCACCGGACTCGTGAAGCAAATCCTTGCCCATACACTTGGAAGTGACTTCTCGGAAGGTCCGACGAAAAAACCGCTTTGCGCTTGCACGGAATACAGCCACGACGAAGTGCGAAGTACGATTCGCGAAGAAGAGCTGAAAAGCATCGGCGAAGCGATGGTCTTCCTGGAATGGAAGACCACGGATGGCTGCGCCGCTTGCCGCCAAGCGCTCAACTATTATTTGCACTGCGCTTGGCCCGGAGAATACGAGCACGATGCGCAGTCGCGTTTCATCAACGAGCGAGCACACGCAAACATCCAAAAGGATGGCAGCTATTCCGTAATCCCGCGGATGTGGGGCGGCATGACGACCGTGTCGGAGTTGCGCGCGATTGCCGACGTTGCCGAAAAGCACAGCGTGCCGGCGTTGCACATCACCGGCGGTCAACGCATCGATCTGCTTGGCGTGAAGAAAGAAGTCTTGCCGGAAATTTGGCGCGATCTCAACGATGCCGGAATGGTATCCGGCTACGCGTATGCCAAGGCCGTGCGCACGGTAAAAACTTGTGTCGGCAAACAATGGTGTCGCTTTGGAACCCAGGACTCGACGGCGATGGGAATCGAAATCGAGAAGATGACCTGGGGCGCGTGGGCGCCGCACAAAGTGAAGCTCGCGGTTTCGGGTTGCCCACGAAATTGTGCGGAAGCCACGATCAAAGATTTCGGCGTGGTCGCGGTCGACTCCGGCTGGGAGCTTCACGTCGGTGGCAACGGCGGCGTGAAAGTTCGCGCGACCGACTTCTTGTGCAAAGTCGCGACCGAAGCCGAGGTGCTCGAAACCTGCGGCGCGTTTTTGCAGATGTATCGCGAGGAAGCGCACTATCTCGAACGCACTGCCGCTTGGATCGAGCGCGTGGGCTTGGCCGCGATTCGCAAGCGAATCGTCGACGATGCGACGGGACGCAAGGTGTTGTATGAGCGCTTCTTGCACTCGCAAAAGTTCTCGCAGAAAGATCCGTGGGCCGAGCGGGCTCGGGAAGGCGTCGAAGCGCATGAGTTCAAGGCGCTCACCGTGGTGACGAAAGGAGAAGCAGCATGATCCAAAAAAGTGTTACGCATTGTGTTCCAGAGTGGGTTGAGGTCGGGAGCGTCGAAAACATTCCGCTGCGTGGCGCGCGAGTCGTTTCGACACCGATCGGTGACATCGCCGTGTTTCGCACGGGCGAAGGCGAGATCTTCGCGTTGCGCGATCGTTGCCCGCATCGCGGTGGACCGCTTTCGCAAGGCATCGTGCATGGCCGGCGGGTGACTTGCGCGCTCCACGGTTGGAAGATCGAACTTTTCGACGGTGTGGCCGTGCCGCCCGATCAAGGTTGCACCAAGCGCTTCGACGTGCGCGTCGAAGACGGCGTGATCTCGCTGTGCTTGCGCGCGGAGATCGCCAAAAAGGTTTGCCGGAGCGCCGAAGAGGAAAATCATGTATCAGGACACGCTTGATCACTTTGCCGCCGTCGCCGAGAAGAAGGCGGCGGTTTTAAAAAACCACGCGCCGGCGTTTTGGATCGGCGCAATGATGGCGGGCGCCTACGTCGGGCTTGGCATCATTCTCATCTTCAGTCTCGGCGCGCTGATCGATCCTGCGCTACGCAAACTTGTGATGGGTGCGACGTTTGGCATCGCGCTCACGCTCGTGGTGATCGCGGGCTCAGAGCTTTTTACGGGGCACACCATGATCATGACGCTCGGCTGGCTGAAGCGGCGAATCGGCTTCCAAGATCTCTCGCGCGTTTGGCCGGCAGCCTGGGCGGGCAATTTCGCGGGCTCGGCCTTGCTTGCAGGGATTTTCGTCGTCGGTGGCGGTGCGTCGGGCGCAACGCTCGATCTCATCAACTCCGCCGCAGCGGCGAAGATGGGCAAATCTGCCGGAGAACTCTTTGCGCTGGGAGTGCTTTGCAACTGGCTGGTTTGTCTCGCGTTGTGGATGGCGGCGCGCGTTTCGAGCGACACCGCAAAGTGTGTCGTGATCTTCTGGTGCTTGCTTGCCTTCATCGCCAGCGGCTATGAGCACAGCGTCGCGAACATGACACTTTTTTGCATCGCGCTTTTTAGTCCACACCCCGAGGCCGTTTCGCTCGCTGGAATGGCGCACAATCTCCTTTGGGTGACGCTTGGCAACACACTCGCCGGCGCGCTCTTCATGGCGCTTGGTTATGCGAAGGCGACGCCCCAAGTTGCGCGTGGACCAGTGGCGGTGGCAGTGGAGTCCGGTGTGGATGCGGGCGCGCAGGTTTCGCTGAGCGAGTCGTAGACGCAAGGCTCCGTGCGCGGTTATCCTCGTTTTTATTTCCGCGAGGAGAACCTTTGGTGCACCGCGCCCGACGCTTGCGAATACGTCTACTCACGAGACGCCAGGTCAAAATTCTGAGTTTGCTCGTCGCGCTGGTCTATCTTGCCCTGCGCGCAGCTTCCGACGGAAAAATGCACGATGCGCTGCGCGAAGTCTTCGGCGCAGCGTCGAGCCATTGGGCCGGCGAGGCTTCGAGCGATGTCGCGAGCGGCCCCGCAACAGACGCGGAGTCGAGTGCAACGAGCACCGGAGCGAGTGTGGCTCTGGGCGTTGCGGGCGATCCTCGTTCGAGTGCCAGCGTGCGCTTGCTTCCGTTAAGCCCGCTCGATTCGAACTCCGCGCTCCCAAGCGAACACTGCGACACAAAATCATGTCAATCCTTGCTTGATTTGATCGAGCACGCCGAGCGCCGGATCGACTTTTCGATTTACGGCATTCGCAAACAGCCGCAGATTTTTGCAGCGCTCGTCGCCGCGAAACAACGTGGTGTTGCGATCCGTGGTGTCGTCGATCGTGATCAAGACGGTAAATTCGAGTATGCGGACACCGACGATCTCATCGAAGCGTTGCAAAGCGTGCGCTCCGATGAAATAGCGTCGGAGAAAGTCTCACCCAAGCAAAAAATGGAATCCAACACAGCGAAGTCGGCAAAGAAGAAAAAATTCAACACGAAATTCAATCAATTCGAAGACAAGCTTTCCTCCATGCAAGAAGCAGAGACCACGCTTTACGATGCGGCGATCATGCATAATAAATTTTTCGTGGTGGATGGGCGCTGGGTGTGGACGAGTTCCGCGAATTTGAGCGATATCGATATCACGGGTTACAGCGCGAACCTGACCGTGCTGATCGACTCGCCGGAAATTGCTGCATGCTACGCGCAGGAAGTCGAGCAGATGTACGAGCAGGGTCGCTTTCATCGCAACAAGCGCACGCAAGATCCGTGCATCGTTTCCGTCGGTAGTCATGACGATGCGAAGCAGTCCGATTCCGTACGCGTGCAAGTTTTCTTTCCGCCCAAAGGCGATGCGTTGAAAGAACTTTCGAGCCGGATTCGCGCTGCAAAACAAAACATCGACATCGCGGTTTTTTATCTTACGCACAAAGATCTTGCGCGTGATTTGATCGAAGCGCATCGACGCGGTGTGAAAGTGCGCGTGATTCTCGATGCCACTGCTGCGCAAAATCCCTATTCCGTCCATACACGAATCCGTGACGCAGGCATCTCGCTCAAAGTCGAAAACTGGGGTGGCAAGATGCACGCAAAATCCGCTGTGATCGATGGCCGCTTCGTCGTCGCGGGCTCCGCAAATTGGACGAAAGCCGCTTTTGCGAAAAACGACGAGAATCTGCTCGTTCTCGATAGTTCCGCCCAAGCGACGATCTACCAAGAGTGGTTCGATGCACTTTGGGCGAGCATTCCCGAGCGCTATCTCGCGGAAGATCCTGATCCCGAATCGTGGGATTCGGGATCAGCCTGCAGCGACGGAATCGACAACGATTTCGATGGCTCCACCGATGCGCGCGATTTTGGCTGCGCGCAAAAATCTCCCGCGCCCACTGAGAAAACGCTCGAATCCCCCACGCCGCAAGCGGTACAGTAAAAGCCCGCCGCACCGGCGCGGCGACGTGAACGAAACCGTGCATTCACGATTGGCGCAAATGACAAATGGCGCGCGGGCAAGCGAAGGGTGATCTGCGTGCAGCACGCAAGTGCGCCCAGGCTTGCCGCTGTGACCTCGCCGTGGATGCCACGCCCGCCGGGCAGATGCCGTTAGCGAGTTGCCAGTTATCAGGTCAAAAAGGGGAAGTGATGCGTCACTCAAAAACAATCGTCCTATTTTTGTGTTGCTTCGCGTTTCTGATTTCGTGCGGTGAGCCGCGCGTGCCACGTTCGATTGCGGGCGCCAAGACTGACGCGCCGGAATTTCTCGGTGAGCCAGCGACACCAAACGCTGTAGATGGTTTTGTGTCGCCGCATCCTTTCCTTGCAAACGACGGCCGCGCGATGATGCATGCCGATGCCTACAACTCCGACGTGCATCCCGGCCCCGCGCCGCTTGGGCGCTCGCCGCGCGTGCGCACGCGCGAC
>JADFDR010000029.1 GCA_018262735.1 Geobacter sp. | reverse complement strand
TTCGACCAGCCCTTAAAAACGACTTTCCCGTCAGCCACCGACCAAATTGGAGTGCCCTCCGGCGCCGCATAATCGATTCCCTGATGCGGCCGAGTCACTTTCAAAATCGGATGGAAACGCGCGTTGGTGTAGGTGGAGCTAATCCGTGAATAGCGCAGCGGCGAACTCAGAAATTGCCGACGCACTGAAGTGCCATCCAAACGATAATAGCCACCTCGACCTTTCTGCTCGTAATACACTGCAGCGTGTCGGCCCGATGCACCTTCGTAGGTTGCGGCAAGAATCTGCCCGGGGCCGACATAGATTTCCTGCCCCGACGCGTCGATCCGATAAATACGCTGGTACAAAATATTGAACTGATCGCCGGGCTGCGCCAAGCGCGCGAAATCGACATCCCAGGCAAAAATATCCGTGAAGCTATACCCGAGTTCCGCATTCTCACCCAGGTTGCGCAGCGCCGCATACACCGAGGAACTCACCACACCCGCGACACGACTTGTGCGGCGCACAAGTTCGGGTTCTTCTTCCTCCGCCGCGAGGCGATCGCCGTCTTGAAAAAGATGCACCGACTTCAGGGCCGAAATTTCATAACGGAAGTCAACGACTGAACCATTTTTGTGTTGAATCAAACGATACGCTTGGCCTGCACGTGCGCGACGCAGATCGAAAAGCGGGCGCATGGCGATCGAAATGCTGTGCGCGGCATCGGCGGGAACGCCTTGCGCTGCAAGCGAAGCTCCGAGGGAACCGCCTTTCGCGATCTTGCCTTCAATCACGATGAAATCAGGTGTAGCGACGACCGGACCATACAGTTCCGTGGAAACTTCCGTGACAGGAACCGTTTGCACCGACGGTGTTGAATCCGCCGACGAATCTCGTCGAAGATCTGCGATGAACACGCCCGCGCCCACCGAACCCATCGCGAGAAAAAGAAAAAATGCGAACCTGAAATTTTGCCGAGTCTTCCGCGGACGATCCGATCCCTCACACTGCATTGAACTTCCCCTCTACGTTCAATTCCGTTCAATCCTGCTCGATTTTGATTCGCACTCTGTTCGATTTTTCGGGTATCGCTCGATCCATCGCGCATGACTGTGCTTGGGCTCACAAATCGTCACGAAGTCACGACGGTCTTCTTCGAATTTTGGTGGCAACTGCGGATCTCGTCCGCCGTATCTCCTACACTTCTTCGCACCTGACACCGGATCCAATTTTTTCATCACCGACACGCTCAGCAAGCCAAGCTTTTTCGGTGGATCTTTTTGTTGAATCGAGTCTTGGAGTGTCGCTGCGCGAACTGCAGCTCAAAATCCCCCGCCGGACTCCCCCAGCAATTCCAAACGGGACGCTCAGCATATCTTTCTCGTTTTTTTTTCGCCGCTCTTTTTTCCGATTCGAAAATGAAAAACTTCTTATCTTGCGCCGTGTTGCTGCCTCAGATTACGCCTTCGCCGCGCAAACGTTCGATTTCCACAGTCTCCAACCCAAGCTCGCGCAAAACCTCTTCGGTATTTGCGCCAAATTTTGGAGGCTCAAATCGAAGAAAAGCGGGAGTTTTGGAAAGTTTGATCGGCGTTCCGAGCTGTCGGACCACCGCTCCTGCGTGCTCAATCTCCCGCACCATCTCCCGGGCGCGAATCTGTTCGTGGGAAAAAACCTCTGGCAAATCAAGAACAGGAGCCACGCAACAATCGAGCGGTCCGAGAATAGCCATCCACTCATCCCGCGTTTTTTCAAGGAAACGCGCCTCGAGATGAGCCCGAATCTCCGGCGCCTTACTCGAATCGAGTTGTTGCGAAACCCATTCGGGTTTTCCGAAATACTCGCAAATCGTTTTCCAAAAATGCGATTCGACGATTCCGAGCGTCAGGTACTGCCCGTCCGCGCAGCGATAGGGGCGATAGCACGGCAACTGCCCCGTGATCATTCCTGCACCGCGCGCCTGCTCCCAACCAAGCCACCCGTGAAAGTACGCCGGCAATCCGAGCAAGCCCACCACGGAATCGAGCAGCGCCACATCAATCGTTTGCCCTTCGCCTGTTCTCTCGCGATGGAACAAAGCAAGCAAAATTCCGATCGCTGCATTCATACCACCCGTGGCATCCGCAACAGGCACGCCGGGAATTGCGGGCGGGCCGTCCGGCGCAAGTCCGGTTTGCCCAAGGGCGCCTCCATACGCCATGTAGTTGATGTCGTGCCCCGCACAATCACGCAGCGGACCACTTTGTCCAAAACCGCTCACCGAGCAATAGATGAGACGCGGATTTTCGCGGTGCAGCGTTTCGGCATCGAGACCAAGCCGCTGCATCACGCCGGGACGAAAACCTTCGAGCAACACATCAAAGTTTCGCACGAGTCGCAAAAAAATTTCTTTTCCGGCCAGCGTTTTGAGATTGAGATTCATATGCCGCTTGCCGCGCATCACAGTGGGGAGACCGCCTTGTTCGGCAAGGAAACGCTTGTCCTCGACGACCAAAACTTCTGCCCCGAAATCCGACAAGATCATCGAGCAAAGTGGTCCCGGAAAGAAGCGCGAAAGGTCGAGCACCTTGATGCCCTCGAGTGGGCGCTTCGTGCAGGAAGACGTCTCCATCCTCGATTCCTCCTTGCCTCGTGGCATGCGAGAAAACGCACGTCACACCGCTCGCTTTTTGCACACTCAGGTTGTACGTCGCAATTCCTGGATAGCGTCATAAACCGCTTGAAATACGGGTTCGACTTGATCGAGCTCAAGACACGAAAATGCGACGCGAATATCCGTCGGTGAAGTCGCGATCAAGCCCACATCGTATTTTTCAAGCAAGAGTTTGCGCAACGCTTCGGCGTCAACACCTTTCACGGCAATGCACATGAAATAGCCACTGTTGAAGGGATACACATCCCAGGCGTCATGATATTTCTCGCGACGCGCAATGGTGTCAACTTTTTGGGCACGCTCGCGCAGCATTTCAAATTTCTGCTTGCGCTCGTCGGAGATCGCCGAGCTTGCAAGTGCTTGCTCGACGAGCGATTGCGAAAGTTGCGGACTGTTCGAAATAACACCGCGAATTGCGCCGCGCGTTTTGTTGTCCAAAATTTCGAGCACCTGTTTTGCCGACCCCGCGTCTCCCGGACCAAAGGTCAAAAAACCACAGCGCAAACCCCAAACGAAAAGCTCTTTCGTCGCACCGTCGAGCTTGACCGCAAGTAAGTTTGGATGCCGATTGCACAAAAGACCGAAGATCGACTCCGTGATCGACGGCCCACCCAGGTGATAGAAAAGACCGAAGTACGCGTCGTCGCAGATCACAAGCAACCGGGTGCCGCGCTTGGCTTGCGCGACGAGTGCTTCCGTCAAGGCTTGAGCCTCTTCCACCGTCGGCATATAACCCGTCGGATTGTTCGGAAAATTCAAGAGGACGATCAGTTTTTCGTGCGTGGCGGCTTTCTCGGCAAGCGTCTGCGCAAAACCTGCCGTATTCAACTTGCCATCCTGATAAAACGGAAACGTGTGGATCTTCGCACCAAGCCGCACTTCGAAAGTGAGTCGATAATTTCCCCAGAGTTTGTCCGGCATGATCACGCAATCGCCAGGATCCATGAAGAGATCGGCGACGACAGCAAGTCCGTGCGTAATCGCTGAAGTCACGATGGGCAGGCTGAACACTTTTCCGTGTAGAGACGGATTTTCGGCGAGTAGCTTCTCGCGCCAACGCTCGCGCAACCCGGCACGACCCGCAGGCGGTGCATACGAAAAAGCGTCGGCTGCCGAGAGTCCTGCAATGGGTTTCTGCATCGACGGCAGCGCCATCGGTGCGCCCTGCTCCGTCGCAATGCCAATCGTGGCGTTGAAGCGTTTGCCTTTTGCTTCCGCCGATTGCGACAAAATTCCTTTCGGAAAATACAAGCGTCGGCCAAGCGCCGAGAGCAGTGCAAATGTTTCCGGGCTTACCTGCTTAAGCGTATCGTTGAGTTCTTTTGCAATGGGAGTCACGTTCTCTTGCCAAGACGACATGTCTATTTTCCTTCTTTGTTTCGAAGCCTTTGGTCGATTCCTCTTTTGGAATCCTTTCTCAAACCAAAATTGACACGCTTTCCGTCGGGAAAAAACCCGTCCGCATTCTGAAAACGAAATGCATCCGAAGCTTCTTTCTTTTTTCGGCACTCTCTTCTTGTTCACAAAATTTTCGGATTGGATCTCTCGTGATCCCCTCGAAAATTCTCAAACTGATTTTCGAAATTTTCGCGCGCACTACTTCGCGCTACACACGGCAATGCTTCGCAATCCAAACGTGCGGGCAGCACGGCCCAGTACGTCGGCGCGCAAGATTACTCTGAGCTTGAAGCGACGTCGATGGATACCCACATGTTGCGACGGCTGGCGATCTCGATACTGCGCGCAGGCTAGCCGCCAAGTTGAGAGATGGGACCGCTGCGACGCATCCGGAAGCGGCCAACCCAGTTGCCATCCTTTTCGTACCGACCGCGGTACTCGTTTCCGTCGGCTGATTTTTCTTCGACGACAAAGAGCGTGCTGCCCTCGACCCCCTCACCTAGACCCGACTCGAGTGCTGCCGCCCAAATGAAAATCGGAAAACGATTGGCAGAGTGTTCGCGAATCGACCAACGCTCGGTGTACGTGATCACAAGCGCCGACGATGCCGCAGGAGCATCGGCCGATGCCCAGCGCACCGGTTCGTCCCGAAGTGCACGAACTCCCAGATCTCGCTTTGCTGCAGCGAGATCCTGCGATTCCGCAGTGGATGGTGCAGCGACGGCACCCGTAGCGTGAGTCGAGACGGTCGCCTCAGGTTGTCCCGATGTTTCTGCAGAAGCTGCCTCCCTCGTCGGCGATGCCTCGTCGGCGCGCGAAACGAGTTCAAGTCGCTTGGAGCGAGCACCGCGATCATTGACTTTCAAACCGCTGCGGATCTCGCGCTCTTGCTTTTCGTTTGGTTCCCACGCGTGAAGAACGCGATGGAAGCCTCCGCGACTTTTCTCGAAGCGACCGGCTTCGTCCTTGAAAACCACGATGGGATAATCCCGCCAGCGCAGCGCTGCTCCCTCGGATTCAATCACCCAAACACGATCTTCCCAGTGCCAGCGCTCGGGTTCTTCTGCCGCGCGATCTTGGTAATGGACGAGCAAATGCCAGGTGCCTCGAAAATCGAAATTCTCCGACGGTGGATCGGCGCACACCGCCGTGGCAATTCCCACTCCCAAAAAGAAAATGACACTCCTAAGTGTATTGCGCTGCATTTTGCTCCTCGTGCTCCGCCGAGCAGGCTTTGGCGGGACCAAGCGTGCATTTGGACAAGCTTGCATCGTACTCCGAGGTCACGCATTTGCCCGATACGGATCGAAAATGGAGGCGATGCCTACCGTGATGTCCATCGCCTTGCCTCTCCTCGGGTGGCGCCTGGATCCGATCTCTATGCAGTCCTGCCAACAAAGGCAAAAATTCATGTTTTTAGTCGAGTTCGGGTACGAAGTTGCAAAAAAGTTGCAAATTTCAGTGGATCGATCTTTTTCTTACTTCTCAATTTTCAAGACATTGTTTTATGATTGTAAACGTGATGCTGCGCGGATATAACCCGATGAACAGTGTTCATTCCCTCGGGCGTGTGCGTGAGATTGATTTCCGCGATTCCCGTAATTTGCGAAATGGAAAATTGAGAACAACGATGACGACTCGCAACGACCTCCAATTGACTCTCGATTTCGACCAAGAACCTGGCTCGGAATCGTCGCTCCAATACGCCGGTCGCATCGAGAATCGCGACGCAATGATCCGCCTGGCCGAGTACAGTCCCTTTCCTTGGACGAATGCCGATCAGCGCCGCAACGAAGCAGTCACAATCAACATCTCCCAGACAGGAATTTGCTTGCGCGTCGACACTCCAATCGAGCCTGACTCCATGCTGCGCGTCATCGTTCGCGATCTCGACGGAAAACCGTATCGCGATGCACTCGCACGCGTCGCGTGGTGCCGCAAGGAACAAAGCGGAAGCTCGATTCTGGGGCTCACTCTCGTCGCTGAAATGGGTTGCAATCCCGTACGCGTGCGACATCCTGGCAAAGCGCGCTGGGCCGAAGTCGCATAGCGAAACCAACCCGCATCGCTTAGATTCCCTCTGCTCAAAACCACTACGCTCTTCGCGGCGCGCGATTTTTCGTTTTGCAACTGAGCGCCACGGCAGATTGCCTTTGAACCTTGCGAGTTTTTGCAGAACCCTTTTGCGAATCCGGTTCAAAGACCTGGAGAATCATGTTCGGGATCGGTGCTTCAGAAATCATCGTCATCTTCGTTGTTGCACTTTTGGTTTTCGGGCCCAAGCGCTTACCTGAGATCGCACGCAATATTGGTCGCGTCTTTGCAGAATTTCGACGGACAGCAAACGATTTGCAGAGTCATCTGAACGTCAATGCGACAACGCATTACACGCCTCCGCCGCGTCCCGCCGTGCAACCCTCCGCCGAGAAGCCAGCGGAAAGTCAACCTACGAGCGCACAAGCAACGCCGTCCGACCCTACACAAAAATTAGACACCCAACCTGACGCCGCTTCAACTTCAAGTGAAAGCTCTGACACGTGAAAGACGAGCGCATCTCTCTCTTTGATCATCTTGCAGAACTTCGTAACCGACTTTTCTGGACGATTCTCATCTGGATCGCTCTTTCCTGTACATCCTGGGTTTTTCGCGAGGAAATTTTTCATTTCTTGGCGCGACCTGCGATTGACGCTTTGGCGCAAGGCCATTCGCAACTGCAAGCGATCACCCCCGGCGAAATTTTTTTCACCTACTTCAAATGCTCCCTGCTCGCAGGTTTTCTTTTCTCGACACCGATGGTGTTTTGGCATCTTTGGCACTTCATCGCACCCGGTTTGTACTCGAGCGAAAAGAAAATCTTGATTCCGTTCGTACTGGCCTCGACGATTCTTTTCGTCGGTGGAGGAACCTTCGCGTACTACTTCGTCTTCCCCGAAGTTTTCAAATTCTTCGTTAGTTTCGACAGCGAGTTCGTGAAGTCGGTTTGGACCATGGCGCAGATCTTTAGCTTTACCGCGCAAATGTTCTTAGCCTTCGGCGCATCCTTCGAATTGCCCGTCATCGTGATCGCACTTTCGATGGCCGGCGTCGTTTCGCCGCAGCAACTTTGGCGCGGTACTCCCCACGCTGCCGTGGTCGCCTTCGTCATTGGCGCCGTGCTGACACCCAATGACGGCATTACACAATTCTTACTCGCCGTGCCGCTCCTCGTCTTGTACATAGCGGCGGTGGGTATTTCGTTTTTGATGCAACGCCGGCGCTGAGTCTCCTCGGATCCATTCTGTTTCTTGCGTATTTTTGCGAATCAGAGCGAATGCTTTCCGTCGGTGGAAGATCAATCAGCACGGATGAAGCAAAACGGATTCAAGGCTCTGGAGCCACTTCATCGCTTCCTTCGACACCTCGGGATGTTCCTGCTTTTGGGTTCTGAAAACAGTTCTCCGCTTCTCGTCGGCACAGTGAACCTCGACGCGAAACACATCCGCAAAACGAAATGGAACCGGAATTCTCTTGGTGACGCTACTCCGGGCGATGTCGCTTATTCCACCTGCTTCAACACAAAAACATGTCGTCGCAAGAAAGTGTTGATTCAGCGACGTCGGCGTTTTTGTACGGAGGCAGCGAGTTCTTCGAGCATGGGAACCGTGCGTTCCCAACTGATGCAAGCGTCGGTGATGCTCTGACCGTAGACAGCGCGCTCCGAATAATCTTGCCGGCCATCGACCAGGAAACTTTCGATCATCACACCAAAGATCGAATCGCTACCCGCCGCAATTTGTTGTGCCACTTCGTGTGCGACGAGTGGTTGCTTGAGATGATCCTTGCCGCTGTTTGCGTGACTACAATCAACCATGACGCGTTTTTGCACCTTCGCGCGCTCAAGACGCACAACGGCTTCGGCTATACACTCTTTCGAGTAATTTGGGCCTCCGCTGCCGCCGCGCAAAATCAAATGACAATCGGGGTTACCAAGCGTCGATACGATTGCGGCAATTCCCTGCTTCGTCACCGACAAAAAATGGTGTGGATTCGAACTTGACCCAACCGCATCGACTGCGACTTGCACGGTTCCGTCGGTGCCGTTCTTAAAACCCACCGGCATCGAAAGACCTGACGCAAGCTCGCGATGCACCTGGCTTTCCGACGTACGCGCCCCAATCGCACCCCAGGAAATCAAATCCGCAATAAACTGCGGCGTAATCAGATCCAAAAATTCGGAGCCAGCCGGCAATCCCAGTGCAATCACATCGAGCAAAAAGCGGCGTGCCAGCCGCAACCCGACGTTGATATTGAAGCTCCCATCGAGATAGGGATCGTTGATCAAACCCTTCCAGCCAACCGTGGTGCGCGGCTTTTCGAAATAAACCCGCATGACGATCAAAAGATCTTCCTGGAGCGCTGCGGCCTTTTTCTTCAGAAGCTCGGCGTATTCAAGCCCCGCTTTGGGATCGTGAATCGAGCACGGCCCAATCACGACGAGCAGACGATCGTCGCGCCCATGCAAAATGTCCGCGATCGCCGTGCGCGCATTCGCGACGATTTGAGCACCCACATCGGGGAGCGGCAACTCCTCCATCAAAATCGCCGGCGAAAGAAGCGGGCGAAGATGCTGGATGCGTAGATCATCCGTCGAATTTTGCATTCTTCAACAATCCTTTTGCCGCGTGCATACGCACAAATTCCCAACGCTCTTCAATCACTTTTCTGTGTCAGGCAATTCCATTCGCGAGGCTCTTTGCTTCCGCTCCAAAATCAATCCTCGACCGGTTCGACGACCACAAGCTTGGCCCCCGCTTCGACCGAACTACCAACACTCGTATTCACGGCCGTCACTTTGCCCGCGATGGGTGAAGCAATGTCGTTCTCCATCTTCATCGCTTCGAGAACCAACAGGCTTACGCCCTCTTCCACGAGATCGCCCACCGCCACATTCAACTTCACAACCTTGCCCGGCATCGACGCCTCGACTTCTTGTTTCCCGTGCGCTGAGATCTTCGCTTGTTGTGCATAGAGCTTGCTGCGCTCGTCATACACATCAAAGTGAAAGAGGCGGCCTGCGATCTGCACATCGAGCTTGTGTTGCCCGCTCGCATCCACCATCACTTCGAACTGTTTCCCTTCTTCGATCAGCGAATAAATCGTACGCCCACTCTTTACGGCATCGACGCGAATCGTTTCGCCTCCATCGATCGAGATGTCGTATTCGCCTTCGCCGATTTCTTCGAGCCGAATCGAAATGGAGCGATTGCCTTGAACCACTTCGTAAATCATCGCAGCGCTCCTCGCATTTGCGTCCTTCGTCCAAACGCCTTCCACGGCGCTTCGGCACCCTTGGCACTCGGTGCGTGTGCTTTCTCGCTCATTTCTTTTGCACCGCGATAAGCTGCGATCGCAGCCGCCATCATCGCCACGCGCAAAGCTTCCTCGCTATTGGCATCCCCATCTTTAAGAGAAAGCTCTTCGCTATGCGTTTCGATAAAACCTGTGTCGTATTTACCTTCGATGAATTTCGGATGTCGTAACACACGTTGGTGAAACGGGATCGAAGTCTTAATCCCTTGCACGACATATTCGGAAAGCGCACGTCGCATTCGCTCGATCGCTTCTGCGCGGGTGCGCCCCATCGCAATCAACTTTGCGACCATCGGATCGTAATACACCGTCACCGTCGCACCTTGATACACACCACTATCGAGTCGAATTCCGATTCCACCCGGCTCGCGATACAAAAGAATCGGTCCCGGCGACGGCGCAAAATTGCGATCGGGATCTTCGGCATAAATTCGGGCTTCGATCGCATGGCCCGAAATGGCGAGATCTTCTTGCGCAAACGGAAGTTTCTCACCTGCTGCAACGCGAATCATGGTCTTCACGAGGTCGATGCCCGTGATTGCTTCCGTGATCGCGTGCTCCACCTGAATGCGCGTATTCATTTCGAGAAAATAAAAATGGTTGTGTTTGTCGACAAGGAACTCGACCGTTCCCGCGCCGCAATAGTTCACCGCCTTGGCCGCAGCTACGGCCGCTTTGCCCATCTGATCGCGAAGCTCCGGCGTCATACGATTTGCAGGTGCTTCTTCGATCACTTTTTGGTGTCGACGTTGAATGGAACACTCGCGCTCGAACAGATGCACGGTGTTGCCATAGCCATCGGCCATGACTTGAATTTCGATATGGCGCGGCTCTTCGACGAACTTCTCGATGTAAAGGCTGCCATCGCCAAACGATGCCTGTGCCTCCGAACGCGCGCGTTGCAACGCCGCATGCAGATCCGCTTCTTTGTGTACGAGGCGCATTCCTTTGCCGCCGCCGCCCGCCGTCGCTTTCACCATCACGGGAAAACCGATCTTCTTGGCCCAAACTTCGGCCTCGTCATCGGTGAGGGTTTCCGTCGTGCCGGGCACGATCGGCACGCCGGCTTTCTGCATCATTTGACGCGCCGTCACTTTGTCGCCCATCGCTTTCATCACGCTTCCATCGGGTCCGATGAACGTGATGCCCGCCTTGCCACAAAGATCGACGAAGAACGCGCGCTCCGAGAGAAACCCAAAGCCTGGATGAATCGCGTCCACCTTGGCACGCTTGGCAATCTCGACAATGCGCTCCGCCTGCAGATACGACTCTGCCGACGGCGCTTCTCCACAGTGATAGGCCTCGTCGGCGTAACGTACATGCAACGCATCACGATCGGCGTCGGAGTAAATCGCTACCGCTTTGATCCCGAGTTCGTGGCAGGCACGAATGATGCGCACCGCAATTTCGCCTCGATTGGCGACCAACACTTTCTGAAACATAACCTCTTCCTTTGACCGAATTTTGTGTCGGATCGGCTTACAGCGGGATGTTGCCGTGCTTCTTCGCCGGATTGTTGTCACGCTTGGTTTCGAAAATTTCGAGCGCCGTGACGATGCGCGCTCGCGTATCCTCGGGCTTGATTACCTCGTCGATATAACCGAGCTCAGCCGCCTGATAGGGATTGGCGAAATTTTCACGATACTGGGAAACCAACTCTTCTTTCTTTGCCACCGGATCCGCCGCTTCTTTGATTTCACGACGGAAAATCACATCCACCGCACCGTCGGGACCCATCACGGCAATCTCAGCACCGGGGTACGCAAGATTGAGATCGCTTCGCAAATGCTTCGAATTCATCACGACGTAAGCGCCGCCATATGCCTTGCGCGTAATCACGGTCAGTTTCGGTACCGTCGCCTCGCAGTAGGCGTAAAGCAATTTCGCGCCGTGCGAGATGATGCCGTTGTATTCCTGATTCGTGCCCGGCAAGAAACCCGGCACATCGACGAACGTCACGATCGGAATGTTGAACGAATCGCAGAAGCGCACGAAGCGCGCGGCCTTGCGCGAAGCATTGATGTCAAGGCAACCCGCAAGAATCATCGGCTGATTCGCAACAATACCGACGGCGCGCCCACCGTAGTGCGCAAATCCAGTCAAGATATTGCGCGCAAAAGCAGGAGCCGTCTCGAAGAAATTTCCGTCATCAACGGTGAGCTCAATCAAGCGCTTCATGTCATAGGGCTTGTTCGGATTGTCCGGCACCAAACTGCGTAGCTCGTCTTCACGACGGTGCGGATCGTCCTCGGTCGGGCGCAGCGGAGGATCTTCGAGATTGTTCGACGGCAAGAACGAAAGCAAATTGCGAATCGCCAGGATCACGGCTTCTTCGGAATCGGCTGCATAATCCGCAACGCCACTCTTGGTCGCGTGCGCCACCGCACCACCGAGTTCTTCCATCGACACTTCTTCGTGGGTCACCGTTTTGATCACATCCGGGCCGGTGATGAACATGTAACTCGTGTTCTTCACCATGAAGATGAAATCGGTGAGCGCCGGTGAATACACCGCACCGCCCGCGCACGGCCCCATGATCACCGAAATTTGCGGCACCACACCCGAGGCGAGCGTGTTACGCAAAAATACGTCGCCATAACCGCCGAGGGAAACCACGCCTTCCTGGATCCGCGCGCCGCTTCCGTCGTTGAGCCCGATGATCGGCGCGCCGACCTTCATGGCCATGTCCATGATCTTGCAAATCTTCTCCGCGAACGCACCCGAGAGACTGCCACCGAATACGGTGAAGTCCTGGGCAAACACGAAGACCTTGCGTCCGTCGATCTTGCCAAAGCCCGTGATCACGCCGTCGCCGGGAATCTTTTTATTCGCAAGACCGAGATCCGTGCAGCGATGCACGACGAGCCGGTCGACTTCAACGAAAGTTCCCGTATCGAAAAGCAGGTCAATGCGCTCGCGCGCAGTCAGTCGTCCGGATTGATGTTGTTTGGCGACACGATCGGCGCCGCCGCCGGCAAGCGCCGCCGCAGTGCGTTCTTCCAGTTTCTTGATTTTCTCGTCCATCGACATATCGATCACTCTCATCTGGGGTTTGTGTGTTGATTTAAAAAAGAGCCAACTCAATCAGAGTCTTTTGCAATTGCACGCGGTAAGCCTCGAGATCGATCGGCTTGCGTGCCACACCCGAATCCATGGCGGCTTTGGCCACCGCCGGTGCGACAAATTCCAAAACCCGCGGATCAAACGGTTTGGGGATGATGTACTCCGGACCAAAGACGCAACACTCATCCGGATAGGCACGCTTCACGGCGTCGGGGATTTCTTCGGTGCGACGGGCAAGCTCTGCGAGTGCGTGCACCGCAGCAAGTTTCATTTCTTCATTGATCTTGCGCGCACGCACATCGAGCGCACCGCGAAAGATGAACGGAAAACCAAGCACGTTGTTCACTTGATTCGTGAAGTCCGAGCGCCCTGTCGCCATGATCGCATCCTTGCGCACCGAGGCGACCTCGTCGGGTGTAATTTCGGGATCCGGATTTGCCATCGCAAAGATGATCGGATTTGCGGCCATCGCCTTGACCATCTCCGGCTTAACGAGTCCCGCACTCGATACACCGACGAAAGCATCGGCACCGCGCAATGCATCTGCAATCGTGCGACACGAAGTCGGACGTGCAAATTCTTCCTTGTACACATTCATGCCGTCGCGTCGTCCTTCGTAGATCACACCTTTGCTATCGACGAGAAGCATGTTCTCCGGACGCACACCAAGCCGAATGTAAAGTTTCGCGCAGGCAATCCCCGCTGCTCCCGCACCCGAAAACACCACCCTTACGTCTTCGATTTTGCGATTCGTGATTTGCAGCGCATTCAAAAATGCTGCGCCCGAGATAATCGCTGTGCCGTGTTGATCGTCGTGAAACACCGGAATGTCGAGCGACTCAACCAAGCGGCGCTCGATCTCGAAGCACTCCGGCGCACGAATGTCTTCGAGATTGATTCCACCAAACGTCGGTGCCATAAGTTCGCAGACACGCACGATTTCGTCGGAATCGAGCGTATCGAGTTCGATGTCGAAGACATCGATGTCGGCAAAGCGTTTGAACAATACGCCTTTGCCTTCCATCACGGGCTTGCCGGCGAGCGCTCCGATATTGCCGAGGCCGAGCACCGCAGTGCCATTCGTCACCACCGCCACCAAGTTACTCTTTGCGGTGTAGCGATACGCAAGTTCTGGATTTTTCGCGATCTCGAGACACGGTTCTGCGACACCTGGCGTATAGGCCAGCGAAAGGTCGCGTTGTGTTTGTGTCGGCTTGCTTGGGAAAACTTGAACTTTGCCGGGCCGGGCGCCGGCGTGATATTGAAGCGCATCGCTATCTTTGCTGCTCACGGAACCAAATCCTTCCCGATCTACATGGTCGCTCTGCGCAATCGAAACCCCATCGAAATCGCGCTGATCCCGCGAAAGATTTCGACCCTGTGCTACGAGGCGCGCCGAGTGTAGCCAATCCTTTTCTGCGCTGTCGAAGTCTCATCTCGGCAATTTTCACGCAATCGGCGAAATTCATCGGCGGATCGCGTCCAAGCTTGTGCGTGCAAAAGCACAAGTTCGAAACTTCGGAAAAAGCACCGTGCTGCGCGAGATCGGCGGCTCGCGGCATTGCGAGATTTTTCGCAGTTGAAGCCTTCGCGAACTGAGCCCTGCTTCGAACCTTGCCGAGCTTTTCGCACGCGAGGCATGAACCAAAACCCAAAAAACATCGCAGAGAAGGCGTGAAAGGTCTTACGCGCTCAGACCGAGCTGTTGCGAAACTTTGGCGGCAGCGGAGATCAACTCAGGAATCACTTCGCTTGCAAGTCGTTCCCGTGTGAGGCGAAACGCCGGAGCCGAGATGGAGAGCGCTCCGATCGGCCATCCGCTTGCATCGCAGATCGGCGCTGCCGCACAGTGCATTCCGACTTCCAATTCCTCGAGATCGAGCGCGTAGCCTTGCGCACCGACGGTGTGCAGATGTCCAAGGAACTTATCGCGATCGACGATCGTATGGGGCGTAAAAGCCTGAAGCCCGCGCTTGAGCAACTTGCGATCGTAGGCTTCTCGCTCGGTCGCCATACCGCAGCCAAGCAAAACCTTTCCGAGCGCACAGGCATGCGCCGGAAGTCGCATCCCAATCCGAGCACTGTTTACGATCATGCGCTGCGGCTGGAACCCGTCGAGATGAACGACCTCGAAATCACGCAGCACTGCCAGATGCGCCGTCTCCGCGAATTGTGCGACGAGAGCCTCCATCGCCGCACGCGCGTGACGCAAAAGCCCTCCCGTGCCTAGAAACGCACGCCCTAGTTCGAGGCAACGCACACCAAGCCGGTAGCGATCGGTCTGGGGAACCTGCTCGACGTAGCCACGCTGCTCGAGCGTCGCCAAAAGCCGAAACACGTTGTTCTTGTGCAAGCCAAGAAGATGCGAAAGCTCCGTCACGCCGAGATCCTCTGCGCCTCGAAATGCTTCCAGCAAGTGCAGCGCATTCGAAACCGCTTGAATCGAATAGTCGCTTTTCGGTTTTTTCATGATTGCCCTTCAGAAAAAATCTCAAAAAAGTGTCGCCTCGCTTTTCGTACAGCTAGCGATTTTTGACCTTTTCCCAATCTGCCAAGAAACGCTCGAGACCAAGATCGGTCAGCGGATGTTTTACAAGCTGCTTGATGACCGAAGCCGGAATCGTCGCAACGTCGGCACCGATCAGCGCAGCCGTTTTCACTTGCATCGGGCTGCGGATGCTCGCCACCAAAACTTCGGTTGCAAAATCGTAGTTGCGATAAATCGTGCAGATCTCTTCGATCAGCCCCATGCCCTCGCTCGAAATATCATCGAGTCGGCCCACGAACGGCGAGGCATACGTCGCGCCGGCCTTCGCCGCCATCAAGGCCTGTGTCGCGCTGAAGATCAACGTGCAATTCGTCGGAACCCCTTGGTCGGAAAAAGCGCGAATCGCTTTCAAGCCGTCAACGGTCATCGGCACTTTGATCACGATGTTGGCGCCGAGCTTTCGCAGCTCGAGACCTTCACGCAACATTCCCGGCGCATCCGTCGCAATCACTTCCGCGCTGACCGGACCTGCAACGATCTTGCAGATCTCACGCAGAATCTCTTGCGGATTGCCTTTTTCTTTCGAAAGCAAAGTGGGATTGGTCGTAACACCGTCGAGCAAACCAAGATCGGCGGCTTCGCGAATCTCATCGAGATTCGCTGTGTCGATAAAAAACTTCATGATTGGAATTCCGTGATTCGTTGAGAAAAGAACTCTGCGCTTGGAGCGCAAAGTTTGTACCGCAGGCGTTCGGGACTAGCAAGAAAGACAAAAAGAAATCACAAAGATTTTTTGTTCTTTGCGCGAAACACAAGATAGTGTCTGAAGGAGAACGAGGGGAGTCTGCAGCAATGCTCAGGATTTTTTCAATTTGACTTCACAACAAAAAAACGAGTTGCTCAAAAACAACAAATTTCGATGCAATTAAGTCTCTTTCGCAGATGCATCGGACGCTCGTGCATGCGTTTCGCTTTCCTGTGCAAAGAGATCCATCAACAACAAGCCTACGCCGACGCAGATGCAGCTATCTGCAATGTTGAAATCCGGCCACGCGTAGTTGTTCCACAAGATGAAATGTAAAAAGTCGACAACTTCTCCACGAAAAATTCGATCCGTCAGATTTCCAAGCGCACCGCCGGAAATAAGCCCGAGCGCAAAGGCGGAAAGCTTCTCTTCTGGACGCAAACTCCGAAAAAAATGGAAGATCATCGCAAGCGCCACCGCGCCTGCCGTAAACAAAAATCCATTGCGAAACATGGCGGGTGCCGAAGCAAGAAAACCAAATGCTGCACCTGGATTACGCACATGCGTGATATAGAAAAATCCTTCGACCACAGGAATGCGATCCGTAAACGAAAGATTGTGGTCGATCCAAATCTTGGTTCCAAGATCGGAGACAACTGCGGCAAAAATCGTGCTGGCGAAAATGCGAGATTTCGAATTCATCGTTGCGGCACCTTACCAAATCTCCTTTTGCGATCCAGCACAAGAACGCACATCGATACAAAGCGCGATCTCACCGTTACAAAGGCTGCGCGCTTGCGCTGCAAATTACACAAGCGTTTTCTCCAAGAACGAAACATGCAACCCCTTCATGGCGACATTTTTTTGTGTTGCAATCTTTTCAGTTCGGTTTGCTACGCAACCAGCGCAGCACATTGTCGAGAATATTTCCCTCTTCTTCTTGCGACGAATCTTTCTTTTCTTTGTCGTGTTTTTGAAAGAAAGGCCATGCGAATCTTGGACAGATCTCGTCCGGTGCCGTTCCTGCCAAAAAAATTTCCGGATGCATCTGATCGCAGCCCTCGAAAGCGCGCGCACCCGTCACGGGATCGATGTCCATTTCGACGATGTTTTCGGGACGCACAAAACTGTCGCGAATGATTTTGCCCGTGGCTTGTGCCATGAAATTGGCCCAAATCGGAACCGCCGCGCCTCCCCCCGTCAAACCGATCGGCGCCGGATCATCGAACCCCACCCAAACTATCGTGACCATCTCCGGCGTAAATCCAACGAACCACGCATCGCGCTCGTCGTTCGTCGTGCCGGTTTTGCCACTGATCGGGCCTTCGAAACCCAAGCTTCGAATCATCCGCGCCGTACCTCGATCGACCACGCCACCAAGAAGTGACACGGTGAGATAGGCAACGCCTGCATCGAGCACAC
>JADFDR010000028.1 GCA_018262735.1 Geobacter sp. | reverse complement strand
CGACCTCGCTGCCAATCGGCATATCACCAAAGCGTTGCGCACGTCGTTTCCCGAAGACGGAATTCTTTCCGAAGAAACGGTCGCCGATCTTATGCGAACGACACAAAATCGCGTATGGATCGTCGATCCGATGGATGGCACCAAAGAATTCATCCAGCGCATTCCTGAGTTTGCCGTTTCCATCGCGCTCGTCGAAAACGGCGAACCCGTGGTCGGCGTAATCGTCAACCCCTTGGCGAAGACCACTGTTTGGGCAACACAAAACAGTGGCACCTTTCGCAACGGAAAGCGAGTGCATGTCTCCTCTTGCGCTCAGCTTGCAGATGCAGGCGTCATCGCAAGTCGCACGGAAATTTCGCGAAGTCAATTCGATCCGTACCAGGGTTGGTTCCGAGAACTGCGCCCCGTTGGTTCCATTGCCTGGAAGCTTGCTTGCATCGCTTCCGGTGACGGCGACCTCAATATTTCGACAAATCCGAAAAACGAATGGGATGTGTGCGCAGGCGATTTGCTCGTGCGCGAAGCGGGCGGCACGTATCTCAACTTCGAAGGGGGAAAGAGGCTGTACAACCAACGCGATCCGCTAATTCGCCTCGGCACGGCAGCCGGCCCGCCGGAATTGGTCAAACAATTTCTCGCACGCTTATAGAAAAACTTCGAATCGATTCCGCTGCATCAATGCGGATCGCCCTTCCACCGACGGAAAACATCAACTCTGGTTTTCGAAATTGCACAAAAGCGGAATGGATTCGAGGTTCCCAAAATGCAGACGACTCCAACTTGCTCCGACGGCACGACTCTCCGAATTGCAGCTCTGCTCGAGCGGCTCGGCGGCGACCTCAGCCGCAAGCTAGATCTTGCACTCGAAAGCGAAGACGATCGCGAGCTCGAAAACTGGCTCATCGCTTCGTGCTTGCTCGGCCAGCGGCTCGACGAGGCGCAAGTCGAAGCCGTGTTGCGCAGCTTGCGCAAATCCGCACATACCGCGCGAAACCAAATGGTGTCGATTGATCCCTCTGCGCTCGCACAAATTCTCGCGAACGCCAATTGCAAAAACACTGCGCAGGAAGCTGCGAAGTTGGCCACCAAACTCAAACGTGCCGCACAATCCCTCGAGTTACACTATTCAGGATCGCTCACGCGACTTGCACGCCAAGCCGAAAGCGGCGACGACCTCGCCGGCCGCATTGCAGCACTCGCCTCGGGCATCGGCGCCGCGACGGTGCTGCATTTCTTACGTCCGCTCCGTGAAGTGTGGCGACTCGCGGATGAAATCCCGCTCCATCCCGCAGCGCGCACCGCTGCCGTTCACCTCGGATTGCTACGCGAAGGAGAAGACAGCGACGGAGCGCCGAGCGTGCTGCGCATGCGGCTGGGCTCCGCAAACGAAGCGAGCGGACAAACGATTGCATTCGCCGATCTCGAAGCGGCACTGTTTCGTCTCGGCCAGCGCGCGTGCCTTCGCGAGCGCAAAGCTCGTTGTCCGATGCTGGAACTTTGCCCCCGCGATACATGTCGCAGCGCGAAAGCCGAATAGAATCTTTTGCAATTTGGAAGTCGTGACTCGTCCGAGTGCGGCGCAACGATTTGCCAAGCAGTTTCCCTGCACGCCACGCAAGGCTCGAAATCATAGGAACCGCTGATTTCTTCCGCTCCATGACTGCGGGTTGCTTCTTCACCGACGAAGATCATCAACCCGATGCGCTCAAGAACTCGGCAAATAGAATAGATCCGAAGCACCTGAAAAAATCGCGCACCGTCGTCAAGAAAGCTTGAGCATCAGCTCGATCGGCTGCAACGCGCGCACGCGAGTCGCTTCGGGCACGCGAATTTCCGGCTTGAGATCGCGTAAAGCGAGATACAACTTTTCCGGCGTATTCAGTCGCATGTACGGACAACGATTGCACGAGCAGCTCTCGTCTTGCCCCGGAGCTTGGATCAACGTCTTCTCCGGCACTTTTCTGCGTATGGAATGAAATACGCCATCTTCCGTCGCAATGATCAAAGTCTTGGCAGAGGTTTTAATCGCATGCTGAATGATGCCTGTCGTCGAACCGATGAAATCCGCCTGATCCAAAACGGCTTGCTCGCACTCGGGATGCGCAAGCACTTCTGCGTCCGGATGACGCACCTTCATCTGAGCAAGGGCCTTGGCACTGAACAACTCATGCACTTCGCAGGCGCCTTCCCAGACAATCAGATCGGGACGATTGGCCTGCTTCGCAACGTGACGCGCGAGGTGCCGATCCGGCGCAAAGATCACCGGATCATCCTTGAAGTGCTCGACCATTTTCACCGCGTTCGAGGAAGTGCAAATGAGATCGCTCATCGCTTTCACTTCCGCACTGCAATTGATGTAGCTCACGACTTTCGCACCCGGATGCCGCGCGATGAATGCACGAAACTCATCGGCCGGGCAACCGTCGGCAAGCGAACAACCAGCGTCGAGATCCGGCAGCACGACGGTGCGATCGGGATTCAAAATCTTGGCCGTCTCCGCCATGAAGTGAACACCGCAAAACGCAATAACATCCTTGTCGACTTGTTGCGCAGCGCGCGCAAGTGCAAGCGAATCTCCGACGACATCGGCAAGATCCTGAATCTCGGATTCCTGATAGTAATGTGCGAGCAAAATTGCGTTGCGCTCGCGCTTGAGTTCGCGGATTGCAGCTTCGAGATCGTCGGGGAATTTTTCGTTCTTCGAAATTTCCATGACGAAAAACTTTAGCGAACTTACACATGCGGATCCGCTAGAGATCCCAATAAAAGTCTTTGTTCGTAAGCGCTTCTTCGGGCTCGGCATCGCGCACGGCCTCGTTTGACATCTCCCCCACAGCGCTCGCCCCGCTCTCAATCACCTCGATCTGATCTTCGAGATCGCGCGTTTCACGTTCCCAATATTCTTCGCTGCCAAAATGCGGAAACGCATTCGGAAATGCCGGATCCTGCCAACGTCGCGCAATCCAGGCCGCGTAATGAACGAACCGCAATGCGCGCAACGGCTCGATGAGCGCAAGCGAACGCTCGTCGAAATTGCGGAACTGACGGTAGGACTCGATCAGAACGCGCCGCTGCTGTGCGGCCTCGACATCTCGCCCCGGCAACAACATCCACATATCGTGCACCGCCGGACCGATTCCAAAATCGTCGAAGTCGAGAAAAAACCAGCCCTGCGCACCGTGAAGCAAATTGCCGCGATGACAATCACCGTGGATCGCATGCAACGCAATTCCGTGTACGCACTCATGATAGATGTCTGCGATCGTTTCGACCGCCGCGCGATAGCGTCGTGCACAAGAAAGTGTCAGAAACTTGTTCTGCTCTAAAAATTTAAGAGGCTCGAGCCCGAAGGCTTCCGCGTTGATCGTCCGACGGTGCTTGGGCGCGAGTGCCTCACCCAGGTTGTGGATACGCGCCAGAAGGCGGCCCAAAACCTCCACCTCTCCGTCGCTGAGTTCTTCCGGCGCACGTCCACCGGTGCGAGGCCAAATCGCATACAAAATCCCTTCGACTTCATGCAGTGTTTTTCCGTCGGAGAACGGCACAGGCGCACAAACGGGAATTTCCGCATCGTGCAGTGCAAAAAGAAACCGATGTTCTTCGAGGATGGCTTGTGCGCTCCATCGCCCCGGACGGTAAAACTTGACCACGATGTGCGAACCGTCCTCGAGACGCAGGTCGTAAACACGATTCTCGAGACTGCCGAGCGCGCTACAGTGCCCCGTCGGGCGATAGCCGCCGGCCTCCACGGCGCGCAGCACCCAATCTGGCGTAAGGCGAAAAAAGAAGTCCGTCACGGGGACGAAACATACCCGAAACTGCGCAAAAGTTGCCGATCCGATTCCTTCTCGAGAAGTCGCGGCGGAATAACGCCCCACAAGTGCCGTAGGACAGAAAAATTTTTATGAAAAGCTGGAGAATTCTTTTTTCCGAAATTGCGAATAAAAATCAACAGGTTAGGTTCTCGACATGCAATTGAAGTACGCATTGCGAAAAGAAAAAAACATCTTGGTTTTTCGTGGGGTTAAAGGCACAATCCTTTTCACCCGATACAGGCAAGGTGAAATTTCACAGCCAAGTTACTTGGTTGCATTCTTAGACATGAACGGAGAATCGTTGTGAGCACGCGCAGAAATAAACGATTTCAACGCAAGTTACAAAGAACTCAAAAACGTCTTACCGCAGTTGCATTGGTGGCCTTCGGTCTCTTTGCAGCGCTCGTCGTTTTTCCGGAAGTGATCCAGTTGCGTGATGACTTGAACGAAGCTGCCACCGTCGGTGAGGTCGAGATTCCGGCCACGACTGTGAGTGCTCCGGTTCCTGTGTATCGCCCCATGATGTCGGCGGGTTCCGTGCTGAACTTGGTGGACATCGACGTCGCAGGACGCCCGATGGTCATGCAAGATCTGAAAGCACGTTTGAACAAACTCGAAGAAGATCAAGGCACGCAGCAACAAGAAGAAAAAGCCGAGAAGGATATTGTCTTTGCGGAAGGCGACCCGGCGGGAGAGGCTACGTTGCCTGACGACTCCCTGATCCTTACCGAAATGGTCATTGGTGACGATGAGTTCTTGGCTCTCTGGGCAGATCCGTTCCCGCAGTGGACCAAGACTCTCGACGAACTCATCTACGAAGGCGATGGCTGGCCGATTGCTTTCTTCGACGCTCGCGGCAACCCGCGTCCGCCGATGGTTCCGGAGCCTGGCACGGGGCTGTTGCTTGGCCTCGGTCTTACCGGTCTTGCTTGGAAAGGCCGCAAGCGCGCCTAGCCAAAGCAATTTCTCGTTTCATAAAAAACCCAGATCTCACGATCTGGGTTTTTTATTTTTGCAGATCCAACTTCACAACACAAAAAAGTTACGAGGACCAAGGAACTTCTTGAACGCCTGCGCGTTTATTCGCAACGCGGGCCAACACAAAGAAGAAATCCGAAAGGCGATTCAAGTATTGCAACACCGGAGGCGCAATTGCCTCTTCGCGCGCCAATGCAATCACGCGTCGCTCCGCTCGCCGGCAGACAGTACGCGCGTAATGCAGCATCCCTGCGAAAGCGTCCCCGCCAGGCAACACAAAATGATGCATCTTGGGTAATTCGTCCTCGAAGCGATCAATGTGCTCTTCAAGTTTTCCAACTGCGGCAGCAGGTGCCTCGATACCCACTTTGACACGACGCTCTTCGCTCGGCGTCGCCAAGAATGCGCCTAGATCAAAAAGGGAGCGTTGAATGTCTTGTAGTAACGCGACCAGGTCGGCTTGATCCGTGTGCGCGATCGCAACTCCGAGCCAAGCATTCAATTCGTCAATTTCGCCATAAGCCCAAACGCGCAAATGATCCTTGGAAACACGCTCTCCTCCGAAAAGATCCGTCTCGCCTTGATCGCCGCGTTTTGTGTAAATTTTCATGGCTTGAGCATATACCGAACATTGCGCAGCCCAACCGCGCAATGCAGTCATTGCCGCATTTCTTCTTCCAAAATGCGCGAGATTTCGGGATCGAGTGCCGTCGCAGAAGCGGCGGTTCGCGCAACTTGCTCTTTCTTGAATTTCTGGCGACGCAAAAAACGAAGCGCAATCCAACCGCCGAGCAGAAACAAAACCGCAGGCCCCCAATACGCAGCCAGCCCAAAACCTTGTGCGCGTGGCGCCCCGCGCATCTCTTCGCCAAATCGCGCAAGCAAATCCTGCTCGACCTCACCCTGCGTGCGACCCTGTTTCTCTTGTTCGTAAATCCAAAGCCGTAACTCATCGGCCTGCGAGCTGGGGCAATCCGCCAGCGTCCGTCCCGGACAATACGGGCTCATGAGTTCGCGACTCAATTGAAAACCCCATGTAGAGGAATCCTGCGCGACTTCGTCATCTGCGGTTGCGAAGCAAGAGATCGACAACACAAAAAGCGGTAGGATGCTGATCGCTACACGACGTAGCGTCATCCATCCGAATCCTTTTTTGCATCGAGAAATCATTTTGAACCCTTGGTGCGCGCTGCGCGATCGGAGTGCCCGCTCATCACCTTGCTGCCCGGCGGAACCGACTCGGTGATCCAAACATTGCCGCCGATTACACTGCCTTTCCCGATCACGGTATCTCCACCAAGGATCGTCGCTTCCGCATAGATTGTCACTTCGTCCTCGATCGTTGGATGGCGCTTCTGCCCGCGCACCATCTCGCCCGACGAATCGCGCGGAAACGACAACGCACCGAGCGTCACTCCTTGATACAACTTGACACCATTTCCGATCACCGTCGTCTCGCCGATCACGACACCCGTGCCATGATCGATGAAAAAGCTGTGTCCAATTTGTGCGCCAGGATGAATGTCGATGCCGGTCTGACCATGGCTGTGCTCCGACATGATGCGCGGAATCACGGGCACACCCGAGCGATACAGGACATGTGCCAAGCGGTGCATCGTGAGCGCTTGCACCGACGGATACGCGACCAAAATCTCGCCATAACTCTTGGCCGCCGGATCGCCAGCATACGCTGCTGCAATATCCTCGGAGATGGCATCCCCCATAGAAGGCAACTCCGCAAAAAAGTTACGCGTGATGGCCTCGGCGTCGAGTTCTTCTGGAAGATTCGAAAGGCTCAGCAAATGGCGTAGGCAACCGGCAAGAGCACCTATCTCAACCCGGAGCGTCGCCACTTCGTGCGAGCGCAAAAGCAAACGTCGCGCACGCTCCGCCCAATGCACGACGAGATCCGGATCCGGAAAACCCTCGTGCTTCGCGCGAGCAAGCACGTTCCCACCCGTCTCGGCCTTCACGAGCGCCTGCGACGTCGCATCGAGCACATCATCGAGCCATTTGCTGTTCACAGGAAATCCCTTTTGGTCTTTACGCCAGCGCATTTCGGAAACGTGCGGATTCTAGCGCGATCTTGCGCCACTGCAGCAGCGACTTCCCTATAATGCGAACGCATCGTCGGTGCTCCTCCGACAAAGGGCAGCAAAACGCCTTCAACAACGACCGCGAACAATCCGAATCCAGGGCTGGAGAAACCTTTGAGCAAGCTTTATAGCCATTCACGCATTGCTTGTTTTGAAAAATGCCCTCGTCAATTCCACTTTCGTTATGTGCTTGCAATCGAAAGCCAGCAGGAGGGCATCGAGGCATTCCTCGGCAAGCGCGTTCACGAAATTTTGGAGCGCCTGTACCAATTTGCAGACGAAGGGCGTCGACCTTCTCTTGAAAAAGTTTTGGGACGCTTCCGCGCGCTCTGGGATCAACACTACGATGCGTCACGCATTCACATCGTGCGCCAAGAAAATTCCGCAACTCTGTACCGCGAAATTGGCGAACGCTGCCTTACGCTCTACTACCGACGCCACTATCCATTTGACGATGGCAAAACACTCGGCCTCGAAAAGCAACTCGTCTTTTCGATCGACACAAAAAAGGGTTATCAGATCCGGGGCATTGTCGATCGTCTTACGCGTGCGCGTGATGGCGTACTCGAGATTCACGACTACAAAACCAGTGCACGAGCCATCTCTCAAAAAGATGCCGATGAAGATCGGCAACTCGCGCTATACCAACTTGCCATCGAATCGGGGGCCGGCCAAAAAGGCGAATTCGACACCTCGGAAGGCGTGCGCTTGAAATGGCACTTTTTGCAAAAAGACGAGATTCGCACTTCGACGCGTACGTCCGAACAACTCGCAGCCCTACGTAAAAAAATCATACATCAGATCGACGAGATCGAATCCGCGATCGAGGCCACCCGCAGCGCACCCTGTCGCATCGAAGCAATCGCAGCCAAGAAAAGCGCTCTTTGCAATTGGTGCGATTACGCAAAATTGTGTTCGGCGTCAAACGTTTTCGATGCAGCCCTGCTCGACTCCTCCCTGCAACAAATCGCCGAGCGTGGCGGGAAGGACGGCAAAACCACCGACACCACCGAAAACATTTCCGCGAACCGCGCGCAGGTGGAGGAGATCCATGCGGAGGACCTTCACGCCGCGCCGCCTTCGTCGGCTTCAAACTCTGCCCAAACATCGACACCGCGAAAACACGATGAACCGCACGTGATTCAAGCTTCTCTTTTTGGGCGGCAATCTTGAAACTTTTCCGATCATGACGAGCAGCGAAACGCGCCCACGAATCCTTTGTCGCTGCCTTGGCGTCGCAAGCACACGCGTCTTCGCAGCCATTCGAGAAAAGAACCTTCACACCGTCGAAGAGGTCACGCGGGCGACGCATGCTGGAAGTAGCTGCGGCACCTGCCATACCGAAATCGAAGAAGTTCTCGCGGACGTGCACGGCTTCGAAACAACACCCGCGCAGCGCCGCGAAAATCAACTCGTCTGCGAAAGCGAGACGCGAATCCGCGTCGAAGCCTCCGTCGACAACTTGGTGCAACCGCGCTTGTTTGCGCAAGGCATCCGCATCCAACGACTTTCGGTCGACGGTCTCACGCTCACACTGCAACTCGAACGCGAAATCGACGCTTCGCTGCGCGACGAACTGACCGAAATTTTGCGCGCACATCTTTGCCGCGATCTGGAGATTCGCTTTTGCATCTGAGCGTCAAACCGTGATTCTGCTTTTCAAAACAAACCTTGCATTGGGTCTTCGGCGAAAAACTTCGCTGTCGCTTCGAAGGCAAAAATTGGTAAGTTAAAAAAATGGGACTTCGAATCGAACGCATACCGACGCTGCAAGATAGCTATAGCTATCTTGTGATTTGCGAAGACACTCAGCAAGCGGCCATCCTCGACGCGGCAGAAGCCGATCCCATCCTGATGCGCATTGAATCGCTCGGCGTGCAGATCACAAAAATTCTGTGCACACATCATCATCTCGATCATGTCGGAGCCAATCTCGAAATTGCTCAAATCTACGATGTCCCGATTTACGCACATGCTTCCGATGCAGAACGCATTCCGGGATTCACCCATGGCATCGAAGAAGGCGATCGAATTCCCGTCGGAAATATCCATGCCGAAGTCCTTTTCGTTCCCGCTCATACACGAAATCATGTCGCCTATTTTTTCCCGAACAAACCGGCTCTGTTTTGTGGCGACACGCTCTTCGTCGCAGGCTGTGGGCGCCTGTTCGAGGGCACGCCCGCAATGATGTTCGATGCCCTGCGCAAAATAGAGAAACTTCCCGATGCAACCGAAATTTATTGCGGGCATGAATACACGGAAAAAAATTTACGCTTTGCCGTGCAGTGCGAGCCAGAAAACCAGGCGCTTCGCGTGCAATGGGAAAAAATCGTCAAGCAACGCTCCTGTGCGGCGAGTCACTGGCACAACGCGACACCGCAAGAGATGACGATTCCGTCGACGCTAGGCCAAGAGCGGCTCTGGAATGTGTTTTTGCGTGCGCGCACCGTCGAAGAGTTCGCACGCCTGCGCGAGCTCAAGGATCACTTCCGATGAACACAGAGAATGGAACGAACACGATTCCCCAAAATGCACATACGACGAGTGTCGATCTCGTCGTTCCCTTTTCCGACATCGACGGCATGAACATCGTGCACCACGCGAATTACGCCTGCTATCTCGAACGCGCGCGTGTCGCATGGATCGAAGCACATGACCAACCGTATCAGGTATACATCGCGCAAGGAAATCACTTTGCAGTGTCACATCTCGAAATGCATTATCACCAACCGGCGCGTTTCGCAGACAAGCTTTGTGTCACGGCGTGGTTGCAATGGGTGCATGGCGCATCGCTGCAAATCGCCTATGCGTTACACCGGAATGAAACGCTGCTTTTAACGGCCATCACGCAACATGTCTTCGTCGATCAAAACGGCAAACCCCGACGCATTCCCAAAGATCGGCGCGAGAGTTTAATTCGTTTTGCAACGGAGACAGCGCCGACGGAGCAGTGCGAAAGGTCGCTTTGAAATTCGACTCATCGCGCAGCGCGACGAACGAGCTGCGTCACGCTGCGAAATTTTTCACCGAAAAATTCTTCCGCCCAGCGCGTCACACGAAAAATCAAGTCGAGCGCGTCGATTTTGCCCGACCAATGCGAACGCACGACATCCGGATGGACGTAATTCAAAATTCTCGATAACGCAGCGGTGACGACCAGCAAATCGTCGAGAATTCCGAACGGACCAAAAAGCAAGGCGGGCAAAAGATCAATCGGCGAAAGCACGTATCCGACACCAAAAAGTGCAATCGCTTTCCCGCCAAACGGCACACGCGGATCGCGAAGCAAGCGCCACAAGAGCATCGTCAAATCGGGCAAAAAAAGAAGATAATCGAAAAGGCTCGAATGTTCTGCGCGCGTATTGCGTACGACTTTCGCGCGCAACCGGTCGTACACGCGGCGTTCGCGCGGATTGAGATCAATCGTAATTTCCTGCTCGTACATACGCAGCGTTTCGCTCTTTCCCAACCACACTCGCCAACTTCGCGCGCAGGCTCGCTTGCATCCCAGCCGTTTCGCGCATCGACGTGTTACCTACTTTTGTGTTCCACGGACATCCGATCAATTCCATTTTTCGAGTATTTCGCAAACCGGGTTAATGTTTTCCGTCGGTGAAAAATCAACTCGCACTTCGAAAGCAGGATCCACCCGAGACTCCCTAACACCAAGCGATCTTGCACGCCAAAGTTTAGGCAACGATCTCTTCGCCACCATCGACGCGAATTACATTGCCCGTGATCCAGTGACATTCAGGCCGCGACAATGCCACGATCGCTCCCGAAACATCTTCCGGCGTCGTCAAACGCCCAAACGGGTTACGACTTTTGGCACCGTCAATCATGGCGTCGCTGCCCGGAATTTTTCGCAACGCCGGCGTGTCGGTCACTCCCGCACAAATGGCATTCGCCGTCGCGCCACGCGGTGCAAGCTCAAGCGCAAGTTGACGGATGATGCTCTCAAGCGCTGCCTTGGCCGCCGACACCGGCCCATACGCCGGCCACGCACGCGACGAACCCGCACTCGTCATCGCAAAGACGCGTCCGTCTCGATCCAAGAGATCGGCATGCACGAGCGCCTGTGTCCAGTCGACCAAACTCGTCGCCATCACTTCGAGCGTCATCGCCATCTGCCGCGCATTGACACAATTTTTTTCTTCCGGAGCCACGAACGGCTTGAGCGTGCCAAATGCAAGCGAATGCAAGAGCACGCGCACGCGCGGCCCGCCCTGCGTGGAGGCACGAATTTTTTCGATCACCAAATTGCGTTGCTCAGGATCCGCAGCATTCACATTGAAAAATTCGGCTCGTCGACCCAATGCCTCGACATCGCGCACGACTTCCTCGACAAGGGGAAGTGTCGCCTTGCGATCCAAGTGAACACCGAACACATCGAGCCCCGCGCGCGCAAGTGCCCGCGCCGTCGCAGCGCCAAATCCACTCGATGCACCCAAAATCAAACACCAGCCTGGTTCCAGTTTCATGTCGTTCTCCTCGTTGCGCAGCTCGAAAGCGCGCCTCACTCGATTTCCCTTTTTCGTTTTCTTACCATGCGATCTCTGCTCATCTTCTCGTGAAAAAACACATATTTGCGTTGCGTCTCGCGCCTCTGTCAATCGACGCATTGAAGTGACGTGCGCGCGCAATCGACCGACCGTGCCGCACGCTCAGACAAAGACTCCTCGCCGTCCTGCGCGTCCGTGCTGCAAGACCGTTGCGAGTGCCTCGCGTACCACATCGACCTTCTCGCGCACTCCCGCCTCGTCGTCGGCGCTGCCTTGAAAGTACAAAGGTTTGCCAAAATACAAATGCACTTTCACAGGCAACGGCAACAAGCCAAACGGCCCCAGCCACGGGAAACTCAGCGTGATCGGAAGGGACGGCATACCGAAGCGCTTGCCGAGCTTGGTCAAATTCGCGATTCCGATCTGTTGCTCCTCGGTTCCGATCACTCCGACGGGCAAGATCGGCGTTTTCGTTGCAAGTGCAAGCCGCATGAAACCCGTCCCGAACGGCTGCAACTCATAGCGATGCGCGTAGGTTTTGTTGAGACCGCGCACACCTTCCGGAAACACCAGAACACATTCATCGCGCTTGAGCATCTCGACGCACGTCTCGGGCGTACCCACGGCTGTCCCCATCGCGCGCGCCACGTCGTTGAGCCACGGCAACGCCCCGAGCCAGTACTCACTCATCCCGCGTGCGACGCGCGGTGGTTGCGCGACCGTCAGCATCGCGGCGGAAATCATGAGTCCGTCCGTCGGAACTTGTCCCGCATGATTTGCGACGAGCAGCACTCGGCCCTTTGGCACACGCTCGATGTCGTGCGCCTCGACGCGAAAATATTTTTCATAAAGCAACGTGCACGCTGTAAAGAAAGGCTTCGCGCGCTCGCGATGAAAACCAAAGGGGTCAAAACCGTACTCGTTCACTTCCGTCGCAGTATGCGCCAAACAGTCTTCGACACGATTCTGTGTCTCTCGAATCACATCGGGCGCCATGCTGTGCAAGAAGGCGCGCAACCCGGCCGTCATGCCCGATCGCCCCGATGCAGAGCGCCGTGCGAAAGAAGATCCCGAAGCCGCGCCGGAGGTTTTGCGCATCAGGTACGAACCACGCCGTGAAACGTTTCTTCAAGATCGTAAAGACAGCGAAAGCCCGACGCATCCTCAAAACGCGCGCCCGAAACCAAGAGCGAGAACTTGAGGTAATCGATCAATACCGACGGAAAAACAAAATTTGCCAGCGCGCCAAGACGCGGAATCGCAAATCGCAGCAGCGACTCCGGGAGCGAAATCTGTGCGCTACCGACCTCGCGAATCACCGTTTGCAGCGAAACAGCACCGGGCCCCGCCACATTGAATACGCCGCGCAGATTTTTTTCGAGCGCCAGCAGGATCGCGGCAACCAAATCATCTTCGTGCATGCACTGCAACATCGGATCGAAACCCGCCACCGTCGGTACTGTCGGAAGCCGCAAGTATTGCGCAAACACATTTTCGCAGCTTGGTCCAAGCACATGCACGGGACGCAACACAAGAGTGCGTATCGTCGGCACACGCCAGCAAAACGCCTCGGCGAGATAATCGGCTTCCACCAAATCGCGCAGCGACGTTCGATCGCGACTCGCCAGACGCGGCGCATCCTCGCTCAGCGCCAGTGCATTGTCGGCAAACGCGCCGTACACCATGGCGGTCGAAAGCACGAGTACACGCTCGACGGAGAGGTGCTCTGCAAGATCAAGAAGCTGCTTCGTGCCAAGTAAGTTGAAGTCATAGCGCTGTGCGTCGCTTGCTTGAAAATCCTGCAGCAGCCCGCAGTGCAAAATTGTGTCGGGTCGCTCTTCGCGCAGGATCTCTTCGATCTGGCGTCGCCCCGGATCCACCTGCACGAAGTGAATTTCACCGGGATGCCCTTCCCAGCGCACGCTATCCACGCCAACGACGTCGGCGCGGTCCACAAGGCGCAGCGCCAAAAGCCTACCCACGCCACGCGCAGCTCCGGTGATGAAAACTTTTTTCATGGAATACTCCGCGCCTTTCGCCCTTTGCATCCTCGTACAAAATCGAAAAGGAGTTTTACAAGATTGTGCTTTTTGCGTGCTGCATTTTGAGCATTTTTTTGAGGAATCGTGGTATAAGGGCCCCCGGGGTCCGACGAAGGACCTCGAAAACTGCGCGAAGGACTGCAGTGGAAGCCAACGCCAAATACGAAAAAATCAAAATCCCGCTCCGTGAAGCAACGCAAGGCATCACCGAGGTCACCGGCACTCTCGGCACCCCCGAATGGTGGCCGACAGGCCAGCGCATCGGCATCGTTTTGGCCCATGGCGAGCACGGCAACATGGATGATCCCCTGCTCGTCGCTTTGCAGCGCAGCCTCACCTCACTGCGCTGCCTCACCTTGCGATTCAACTTTCCGTTTGCGGAAGCACGTTTGCTGCTTGCCGAGACCAACGAAAAACCGGCCGCCAAAAAACCCAAACGGGGAACCAAAAAAACCAAGCCGGTGATCCCTGCAGTCGATGCTCCCGAAATCCTCGTCGATACCTATCGCGCAGCGCTCACCGCGCTGACGCACGACGCAGCCAGCACGCCAGCGCATCTCTTCGTCGGAGGACAAGACATCGGAGGCCGGACAGCGGCGCAACTCGCCTCGACACGCTCGCGTATCAACGGCGTATTCTACCTCGGCTACCCGCTGCATCCCCCGGGCAAGCCGGAAGAAGCAAGTGCGCGAGATCTGTTCCGCGTGATCTCGCCGATGCTTTTCATCCAAGGCAGCCGCAATCCCTTCTGCGAACTCGACGCACTGCGCAAGACACTTCTTGGTGTTGGAGCCCCCACGGCCTTTCGCGTCATCGAAAATACGGATGAAAATTGGGCGACCCCGGAACCGCTCGAGGAAAACGCCCCAAACAAAGTTTTCCTCGAAGTGACGCGCACCCTGCAAAAGTGGACGCAATCCCTCATGCGCAGCTAGCGCCCACCGCGAATGGCAGACTCCCTAACCCCTCTAAATCGCGGCACTTTTTGCGATTTTACGCGCTTCACAATCCACGCCTCTCTTATTGAAATCCGAGACTCTCTCCGTTAGGGTGAGGGCGCTTTTCGACCCCCCGGAGCACACGAGCCTCGGGTTTTGTTCACCTGAGCTTTCCTCGAGAAGGCTTACGCGCAAGATGTCCTCGGAAAAAAATCCGAAACACTACACACTGGAGATCAACCCATGAAAATTCTGGTTTACCTGAAGCAGGTACCGCATCAAGACGCACGCTTGGATGTGTCGGGCGACGGTACATGGATCAAGGAAGAGAACATCAAATTCGAGATCAACTCCTACGACTCGTACGCGCTCGAAGAGGCGCTCAAGATCAAAGATCAAGACGCTACAAGTGAAGTCATCGTGGTTTCCGCCGGACCGGAACGCGTCGTGCAGGCGCTGCGCCAAGCGCTCGGCATGGGTGCGGATCGGGCCATTCACGTTCGCGACGACTCCGTCGATGCAACGGATGCACTCGGCCTTGCAAAGACGCTCGCCAATGTCGCCAAAGCGGAGAAGCCGGATGTCATTTTCATGGGCTTCATGTCCGACGATGGAAACTTCGCCGCAATCGCACCGATGGTGGCAGAACTTTTCGGTGTACCCCACGCCACGGCCGTGATTGCACTGACACGAAACGGTGACACCTTCATCGCCGAGCGCGAACTCGAAGGCGGCAACCTCGAAGTCGTCGAACTCAAAGCGCCGTGCTTGATCGCCGTGCAGACCGGCATCAATCAAGTTCGCTACGCCTCGCTCAAGGGCATCATGCAAGCCAAGAAGAAACCCGTCGATCCGAAGTCGGCCGGCGATCTCGGCGTGGCCGGACAACTCGCGGCCAAAGTCGCAATCGAAAAAATCTACGTGCCCGCAAAGAGCGCCACGGCAGAAATCCTGCAAGGCTCCGCCGACGAAATCGCGGAGAAACTCGTCGCCAAGATCAAGGAACTCGGGCTGCTCTAAGCGCTCGGCACAAAAGAAAAGGAGATCTCGATGGGCAATATCCTCGTCATCACAGAATTGCAACGTGGAAAAATTCGCGAAGCCAGTTACGAGCTCTTGTCGTTCGCAAAGAAAATTGCGGCCGCAAAGGGACACTCGGTTTGCAGCGTCGTGCTCGGCAAAGACGTTGCCGCCGAAGCCGAAGCTTTTGCCAAGCGCAGCGGCGGACCCGTGTACACCGTCGCAAACCCTGTGCTCGAAAACTACAACGTCGATGCGTACTGCACTGCCATTCAAGCTGCGGTCGACAAAGCGAAGCCGGAACTCATTTTGGTGTCACACACACCGAGCGGTTGGGATTTCGCACCGCGCATCGCCGCTCGCCTCGACGCGGGCTTCGTAAGCGACTGCTTCAACATCGACGCGACGGGCGACCTCGTTTTCGTGCGCCGCGTCTTTGGCGGCAAGATGGATGCACGCGTTGCCGTGAAGTCGACACCGGTCGTAGCCACGTTCCAACCGGGTGCCACCGAAGCGTGTCAGGACAGCGCTGCCGGTTCCGTAGAAGCACTCGATGTCGCAATCGACGCCGGCGCTCTGCGCACGAAGTTCGTCGAAGTGAAAGCTCCGCAAGCCAAAGGCGTCGATCTCACGAAAGCCGAGATCATCGTCTCCGGCGGACGCGCCCTCGGTGGCGCGGACAAGTTCAAGGAAGTGATCGAACCGCTCGCCGAGGCACTCGGCGGTGTCGTCGGTGCGTCGCGCCCGGTGGTCGATGCCGGTTGGCTGCCGCACGAGCGCCAAGTCGGTTCGACGGGCCAAGTGGTTTCGCCAAAGCTCTACATCGCGGCGGGCATCTCCGGCGCGATCCAACACGTCGTCGGCATGAAGGGTGCGCAATTCATCGTTGCAATCAACAAAGATCCGGATGCACCGATTTTTGAAGTTGCGAGCCTTGGTGTCGTCGGTGATTTATTCGAAATCGTTCCGGCACTCACCAAGGCCATCAAAGCCGCAAAGGGCTAATCGAGGAGATTCCATGGCCATTTCAACCGCAGATTTCAAGAACGGGCTACGGATCATGATCGACAACGATCCGTGGACGATCACGTACTTTCAGCACGTAAAACCTGGCAAAGGTGGCGCGTTCGTGCGCAGCAAAGTACGCAATCTGCGCACCGGCCAAAACGTCGAGCGAACCTTTCGCGCAGGTGAAAAGTTTGAACCTGCGGACACGACCGACATCGTCATGCAGTATCTCTACAGCGATGGTCAGGACAGCTATGTGTTCATGGACAACTCGACGTACGATCAACTCACGTTCACGGCGAAACAAATCGGTGACGGCATCAAGTACTTGCAAGAAAACATGGAAGTGAAGGCGCTGATGTATCAAGACAAGCCGCTCACCGTCGAAATTCCTTCCTTCATCGTGTCGAAAGTCGTACAAACCGACCCCGGCGAAAAGGGCAATACGGCGACGGGCGCGACCAAGCCCGCCACGATCGAAACCGGCGCCATCATCTACGTGCCGCTCTTCATCAACGAAGGCGAAAAAATCCGCGTCGACACCCGCACCGACGAATACGTCGAACGCGCGAAATAACCCTCCCCCACAACGCGGTCAACATCTTTCACGGCGAGTCACTTCGAGTGACTCGCCGTGAAACTTTTGTGGGTAAAACACAGATCTCACGCAGATTGCAGCTCTGGAATCTTCATTCCCACTTTTTGCGAAACCTGATCAATCGTTCCGAGTCCAACAGATTTCGCCTTGAAGCCAGCGCTGATCAAATCCTTGATGTACAGCTTGTTGTAGATGAATGAGAAAACCAAGTTGCTAATTCCACACGTCGGGAACGCCACAAGGAGCATAATGATCGCCCATTTCCAATCACTTCGAAAAAGAGGCGGGAACAACCCAAAGCAGAAAACCGTCCACGAAAAACCAACTGGAGCTGCTTTGATTTCACCGTATTGGGATTTTCAAATATCACTTTTGTGT
>JADFDR010000027.1 GCA_018262735.1 Geobacter sp. | reverse complement strand
AGTCAGGGAATCGGATTCGCTATTTGCCACCGAGGTCTCCGCGCTTTAAAAGCGAGTGTCGGGCTCGATCTCGAAGGGATCCGTCTGTTTGCCGGGTACGGGCGTTTCTTCGACGGAGGCTCCTTCGAGGGCAAGCTTGGTTTGAAAATCTGCGGGATTCGACGCTGCCGCGAATGCCGTTTCGACCGAAATTTTGTTGGCACGCAACAAGTCCAGCAAATGCTGATCGAAGGATTGCATTCCGTCGTTGCGCGACCGTGCAAGATACTCCGTGAGTTCCGCCGTACGCGCCGGATCTTTGATGCATTCCTGGATGGTGCGGTTCGAGCGCATAACTTCCGCTGCCGGTACGCGACCGGTTTGCTTCTTGTTGATCAAGAGTCGCAGCGAAACGATGGCCTTCAGGTTTTCGGCGAGTCGTGCACGCACCGCGAGTTGCTCTTCCGACGGATAAAACGACACCAGACGCCCGATCGTCGAAGCTACGTCCGAAGTATGGATCGATGCAAAAACGAGATGTCCGGTTTCCGCCGCCTTGAGTGAAGTGTCGACGGTTTCGTGATCGCGAATTTCGCCGACCATAATGACGTCGGGATCCTGCCGCAGAGCTGCACGCAGCGCGTCGGGAAACGATGCTGTGTCGGTACCGATTTCGCGTTGCGCAAAGATGCTCTTATCGTGCGTGAAGATGAATTCGATGGGATCTTCGACCGTGACGATCTTCGCTTTGCGAAGACGATTGATTTCGTTGATCATCGCTGCGAGCGTCGTCGACTTTCCGTTCCCTGTCGCACCGGTGATGAGCACGTAACCACGTCGAATGTTGGCGATATCGCGCAGGATCGAGGGCAGGTTGAGTTCTTCGAAGCTTTTGATTTGCAACGGAATGACACGCAGTACGATGTTGTAATGCCGTCGCTGGCGCGAAATGTTGACACGGAAGCGCCCTTCGTTTTCGAGTTCGTAAGCGAGATCGACCTCGTTGAAATCTTCCGGAACGTTATTGAGAGCGTACTCGAGCAAGATGCGGGCAATCACCTCGGTGTCCTCGGGAGTAAGCACCTTGTAGCGAAGCTCGACAAGTTCACCGTGAAAGCGGTAAAGCGGCAGATTGCCGACTTGGAAGTGAATGTCCGATGCGCCTTTTTCGATGCCCAGACGCAGCAGTCGGTGTAGCTTCTCTTGATCCATTTGCCGAAAACCCTCCTGGGGCAGTAAGAGATGCGACGAAGTGTGCAAACCTCCCGTCCCATATCGGCGTTTTCGTGGGTGGCTTGAACCAGAAGGCGAAGATTTGGAGCTTTGTTTGCGTCCGAAGCGCACATTTTGAAATGAGTTGGAGGTTTTCGGTGAGAAAAACGGAGATTCGAAGAGGGTTCCCTGGCCTTGTCGCGCGAAGCGCAAGGTTTGCCGCAGGCTTTGTGTTGTTCGTTGCTGGATTGCTTTCCGTTGGCACGGTGTCCGCGAATGAGCAGCGGGGATCTGCATCGCCGGAACTCGATCAATTGCTCACTTTGCCTAAGAGTTTTGGGGTGGAGTCCGATCGCCGTGGAGGGCTGACGCGCGTGGAGTGGCTTGCGCGCTTTACGGCGGCGGATCAAGCGCTTGCTGCCGCAAAAGCAACACTCGCAAAATCACAGAAAGCCATGGAGGATGCTGCCGCAGGCGATGCGTGGAAGGTTGCTCCGCCGGGAATGGAAGCGAGCGCCGAGGGTACGGCGAACTTTGCGTTGCGCCAAGAGATCAAGCGCAATCGAGGTGAGGTGGCGCGTGCGGAAAAGCATTTGCGCGATTTGGCGATTGAAGCGAATTTGGCCGAAGTGCCGGAAAATTGGCGTCACGATTCGGTGTCGGACGCCACACCGACGGAATCTGCTTCGGGAGACTCGATCCAGCCTTGAAGCCGAAACACCAGCGCCAAGCTTGGGATGGCGATTAGGCCCGTCACGAAAAAATAATCCGCATAGCCGATAGCTTCGGCGAGATCGCCCGCAACAAAAAGTACGATGCGGCCAGAGCCGGCAAGCGCGGTGAGAAAGGCATACTGCACCGCAGCATGTTCCTTTTCGCAAATGCGCATCAAGAACGACATGAATGCCATCGAGCCCATGCCTGCGGAGAAGGATTCAAAGGCCGACGCAGCGATCATGCCGAGCGTGCCGGACTGCGGGAAGGCTGCAGCGGCGGCATAGACGAAGTTCGAGCCCAAGGCACATGCGCCGAGTGCCAGCAGTGCGTTGCGCATGCCGATGCGCTGCATGACGAATCCTCCGACGGTAGCGCCGGCGATGATGAGGATTGTGCCAAGCGTAACGGTGAAGTCGGCGATCCTTTCGGGTGTATATCCGCGATCGACCCAGAAGGGTTTCAGCAAAGGCCCCATGCTGAGGTCGCCGAGTCGATAGAGGAACACGAAGAAGAGCAGAGCAAAAAATTCGCGCCGTTGTCCCCAGCGTCGAAAAGCGTGAAGCGTTGCGTGCAGTGAGGTGGTGCCGCCGGTTACGGACGGCAATCTGCGGATCAACACAAACATGAGTAGGTTTATCGCGGCAGCGACGTAGAACACGGGCTGCCAGCCGATCCATTGCGGCAGATACAAGAGGCCCGCGCCGCTTGCGAGAGCGCCGATGCGATACGCCGAGGCCTTCATGCTGTTGATCGGCGCTTCTTCGCCGCGCGCGGTGAGATCGATCGCATAGGCATCGATGGCGATGTCTTGTGTCGCTGAGGCCAAGCAATAGATTGCAAAAGCCGTTAGAAGAAAATGTGAGATGGGTGCAGATTTGAGGCTGCCGATGGCGAGGAGTGCGAGCGCCATCGTGACGAGTGCCGTCGAAATCCAGAGACGGTAGGTTCCAAAACGGCCAATGAGCGGTGACCAAAAAAATTTGAGCGTCCAAGCAATCGAGAGGCCGGCGACGCGACTGATTTCGCCGAGGCTTGCGTCGTGCGTGCGTAAATAGATCGGCCAGACATCCGCCGCCATGCCCATCGGAAAGCCTTCGATCAGGTAAATCCCAGCAATGATGGCGAGCTTGCGGCGCAGCGACACGGTTTCTCCCGCGCGAAGTATGCCATTCGGCACAGTCCGGCAGCGCGGATTTCGACATGCCGAATTGGGCCGAATCGCGTACACCGAATTGCAAAATTTTCTCGACGAGTGCTTAGGCCCTCGCTACTCTGCCGCCCGACTTAAGCCGAAGGAGCACAGGGATGTCGCACCAGAATCCGGATTCGCAAGAACAAAACACCAACACGGGCGGTAAGCTCACCGGCGAGCCGCGGCTCGATGCGGCCGGTATTTTGTATGTGGTTGGTGGCATTCCGGCACTCGCGGCTTTCTTCGTGATCTATTTCTTCCTCGTTCGCCACGGTGTTTTCCCGGGCTGATCGTTTCTCCCGCAATTTTCTTCCAGCGCGAGACGGTTTGCGTTTCGGTTTGAAGCGTCGCGTGTTGCGTTTTTTTGCCGTGAGAGTTTGATTTTTTCAGGTACTTGTCTGGAGAAACGAACCGGCAATTTCCGCTCCGAAGGTCTTTATCTCGGGTTCTTTTCGGGAGCAGGAGCGTCCTGCGCGTTTGCGCGTGCCGTGCGAGTCTCTGAAGCTTCGGCTCAATTCTTGTCCGCGATGCGTCGATGCAAGTCTCGAAATGCAAACCACATCCCCCCAGAATGCATCGCGCAAACGATTGCGAATCGGTTGCGTTGTGATTGCCTTGTTCCTCTGCATCGGCCTCGTGCGGTTTGCGTTCGTTTACGACTACTTCGCGGTGCCCCGTCGCAACGATCCTTGGTCAGTCAAAATTGAAGATTGGCAATCGCGCGAGAAACACGGGACGAGCCTTGTGCGGAATGTCGATTCTCCGTCGGTGTCCGAGCCTGGCAGTGTTGCGGTTGTGGATTCTGCAGCACGCGAGGGCGAGTTGCGCGCGAAGTATCTTGCGTTTCGCCTCGCACAAAAACGGATCTTTGCGCGGGACACAGCAGATTGGATCCAGACCATCGCGGCACAGCATTACATCGACGATGGCCCAGTCGATCATTGGGCCACGCTCGACGAAACATTGCGCCGCAACGGCGACGATTGCGATGGCCTCGAATTGCTCGTGTATCGAGCGCTACGCGACGCAGGGTTTGCAGACACAGAAGTGTTTCGCGCGATTGTCTATCGCGAGAAAGATAACCAACACCATATGGTGACGCTTTGGTTTGAAGATCCGCGCGATCCGTGGGTCATTGATCCGACGGGTGCCATGACGCCACATATGCTGCGGATGTCGCAAATTTCCGGTTGGATTCCGATCAAGATTTTTGGAGAAGATTTGGAATTTACGGTGCGTCCGACGGCAATGGTTTCAAGCGCTACTTCTGCGGCAAGCTCCGCGTCGGCACGCTGAGTTTGATTTTGCTGACGGATGCGTTGCAATGGGAGCCTGCACTCTTCGCGAACAGAATGGCAGGCTCGTTGTATTCGCGAGTGCGCGATGCGCGCAATGCTCTTGGCGGAGCGGTATGCCGGAGTGCGCACGACTTTACTTCATGCCAAGAAAGGTGACGCAATGCCCAAAGAAAGATTGCGCCAGTTGTTGCGCGAGCTGCATGACGAACTTGAACGCACGAATTCCGTGGAGCCGGATTCGCGCCAATTGCTCACGGGCGTAATGTGGGATTTGCAGGAGATCCTCGAACGTTCGGATGAGGAGGCTCTCGATGGAGCCGGCACGTTTGGCGACACGCTGCGCGATGCGACGTTGCAGTTCGAGGGCGAGCATCCCACGCTGGCTGCGCTTTTGGGACGTGTCGTAGATGCGCTGAGTCAAATCGGGATTTAGGAAGTTACGCAAAAATGCGTTGCGATGTTGCATGCACCTGCGCCATGGCATTTCGAGTGCGAGCCTCGAAGGCTTCCTGACTTTCGCACTGCAAAGCTTCCGCTACCGCAAGGGTGAGATTCGCGGCGAGATCGAGCGTCGAATTTGGGTGTCCGGAAAACAAACGGTGCAGCGATTCGACCTGACGCAACCAAAGGTATGCGTCGAGCGTCGCATCGAGGCCGTCGGCCAACCCTGCTTCGTGCGCAAAACGTAAAATTTTCGTCGTCTTCGGTTGACGGATGCCGACGTGTTCGTGCCCCCAGCGCAGGGCGAGAAATTGCGCCAGAAATTCTGCTTCCACGATTCCGCCAGTATCAAATTTAACATCGAGATGCGTTGCGTCGGACGTACAAAGTTCTTTCTGCATGCGGTTGTGCATGCGTCGAATTTCCGGTGCCAAGTCGGGACGCGGCGGGCGCAGGAAAAGAATCTCATCTTTGAGTTCGAGCAGGCGTTTCCCCAATTTGAGATCGCCCGCGACGGGTCGCGTGCGCAACAAGGCCTGCGCTTCCCAGATTTGCGCTTGCTGCTCGTGGTAGTTGCGAAAGACGTCGTAACTCACGACGAGCATGCCGGCGTTTCCTGACGGACGCAAACGTGTGTCAATGGTGTAGGCGCGACCCGCTCCCGTCGGTGTAACGAGATTGGAGATCAGGCGCTGCGCCACTTTGACGAAGTGTTCCTGACTCTCCATTTTTTTTGATCCGCCCTCGGTTGCACCTTCACCTCCATACACAAAAACGAGATCAAGATCGGAATGGAAGGACATCTCGTGTGCTCCGAGTTTGCCGCAGCCGAGAATGGTGAAGGGAATAGCGCCGTCGGAGTTCATGGGGGGGCCGGTGAGACGTTGTACATGGCGGCGCGCGAGGATCGATGCGCGACGCAAAATTGTTTCGGCCGTTTCGGTGAGTGCGTGTTCGACTTCTTCTTGATGCATGATGCGAGCGATTTGCGCAGCTCCGATCCCGACGAAGGCATCCTGGCGCGTGATGCGTAGCGCGTCGAGTACACCTTCGACGTCGTCGAGGTCTTGCGTCGAAGCGTGCAGATCGGCTTCGGCATCTTCGATGCGAACTTCTTTGGCGCGAAACGCACGAAGGAGCCACGGACGGCGAGCGATGTGCGCGGCAAGGTTGTGGTCTCCGGCGAAAAAGAGTGCCAATGTGCGTGCGGCTTCGGGGGTGTAGCTCAACGAGCGCGCTTCTTCCGGGCAACATGCAAAGATGCGTTCGGCGACACGCTCGGCGGCAGGACGTACGCGTTCGACGAGCGCTTCGGGTGCAGCAGCGACGATGGCAGAGGCGAAACTGTCTTGTGTTCGGCAGGAGTTTGCCCAGCTCGAAATGCCCGTGCCACGATCCGGTGTCGTTTCTTCGAGCAGCGTCGAGAAAGGGCCGCGAATGCGCTGACGTGCATTTTGCAAATCACGCAAGAAGCGCTGGATGGCTTGTTCGGCGTCGAGATCGGAGTAGTGCATGCGTCGTACGAGGCGTAACAGGCTGGCGCGATCTTCCGGCAAGTGATGGGTCTGGCGGTCGCTTTCCATTTGGATGCGATGTTCCACGTTACGCAAAAATCGGTAGGCGTCGAGCAAGGATTGAGCCAGCGCCTCGGAGAGGATTTCGTTTGCGACGAGTGCAGAGAGCGCTTCCGCGGTGTTCGTGCAGCGCAGTGCCGGGATGCGCCCTCCGTAGAGCAGTTGCAAGGCTTGCACGAAGAATTCTGCTTCGCGAATGCCGCCACTGCAGCGTTTGATATCGGACTCTTGGCGTTTCGCTTCGTTTTCGATGCGCTTCTTGAGACGCAATACTTCTTGTACGACATCATAAGAATGAGTTTTGGGGTACACGAAAGGGCGTAATTCGCGTAGGGCTTGATACCCGAGTTCGAGGTTGCCGGCGCATGGCCGCGCGCGCACCCAGGCAATCCGTTCCCATTCTTGACCGTGAGCTTCGTACCATTCGAGCAGCGCCGTGAGCGAACGGGCGAGAGGTCCCGTTTTCCCGTCGGGACGCAAATCGAGATCGACGCGAAACACAAAGCCTTCTTCTGTCGGATTGCTGAGCAGTGAGCGCAAGGCTGCAACTTTGCGCGCGCAGAGATCATGAAGCTCGGCATCGAAGCGGTTGTTGTCTCCATACACAAAAATAAGATCGATGTCCGAGGAGTAGTTGACTTCGTTTCCGCCGAGTTTGCCCATCGCCATGGCGCAGATCTCGGATTGACCCAATTTTGTGTCAAGCATTTGCAAGGAAGCCTGCAAGCATTGATCGGCAAGCTGCGAGATCGCGGCTGCCGTTTCTTGCACGGGCGCCTTTTCGAGGTCTTTGGCCGTGATGCGAAGCATTTCGGCATAGCGGATGCGGCGCAATTCGGCGCCGAAAGCTTCGAGTTGCGTTTCGCGTTCGAGAAGTGCGGCAAGGGCGAGGGGTGCTTGCGATTCGGGAAGGGCGTCGCCGAGCAGTGGTGCGAGCATGGAAGGACGAGTCAAGATTTTTCGTGCCAGGTAGTCGGAGCCGCCCAAGATCTGCAGCACGCGTTGACCGGCACGGGTACGTGGGTCCGGCGGCAACGCGGAATTTGCTGCGATCGAGAGATAACCTTCGATGGCTGCATCGGGGCGAGGAGTTGCGAAAACCGTGGCCCAAAATGCACAATCGTTCTCGCGCTCCGACGAGAATGCGAAGCTTTCGAGTTTGTGTGCGAGTAGTTTGAATCGCTCGACTTCGACAATGCCAAGTTTGTTCAGTGCGTCGTTTGAGACTTCCTTGCGTAGGAACGCTGCGGCGAAAGGATGAAGATCATGGGTCATGGGGTTTGCCTTTGCGATCCGAGGCTTCGCGTTGCTGTTTGGCTTTGCTTTCGGCTTGCGCGCGTTCGGTTTCGACTTCGAGCAGGAGTTCCTTGCGTCGCTGCTCGTTTTGCTCTTGTTCCATTTTTTGATTGGCTTGACGCAGCTCGATGAGACGTCGCTCAAGCAAACGATTGCGCTGCACGAGAAGCTCTGCCGAAAGATAGGGTCCTTGTGCACCAGGAACATAAGAAAGTGTCAGCTCTTGTGTTGCGCGCGTGCCATCTTCTGCAATGGCGGTGACGACGACACGATTTTTTCCGTCGCGCAAAGGTAGGAGTGCATTCCAGGTTCCGTCTGCATTGACGGCTACGATCGAAGCATCCGCTTGTGTCGTTTGATTGTGTATGACGACTTCGCGTAGCGTCACGAGACGCACTTCGGCCATGACATCGACGAGGTCGCCGGGCTTGCGGATCGGCATAAAAATTCCGTCGGTGCGCTTTGCGAGTTCGACCGCGGCAACCGGTTGCTGGAGTGCTTCTGGACCGATTGCGAAGACAATGCTTTTGATGCCTTGGCGGCGTGCCCGATCGGCGGCGCGAAAAACGGTGCGTGCATTTTCGCGGTCGTCTCCCAGGACGGGCAGCGTCGGAACTCCATCCGTCAAGAACACGATGATTTTTTCGCTTTTCGGTCTTGGTTCGGAGATGGCTCCTCGGAGCCCTCCCAGTTCGATGACGGCTTGATCGACGCCTGCCGACATCCACGTCGCGCCGTCGGGGCCGTCGTTGAGAATTTCGTCGAGAGCTGTATCGATTTTTTTGAAATCCACAGTTAAACCAACAAGTGTATAGGCGGGTTCGGGTACTCTGCCGCTCGGATCCGGCGCTTCGCCGGCAAAGGTGATGAGGGCGACGCGGCTCGTACGAGGATCAAGTTTTTGCAGGAACGCGCGTGCAGCAGCGACTTCGGCGGCGAGAATCGTGTCGCCAGGATCCGTCGCTGCGCGTCCGAAGAGACTGCCGAGTCGATTTTCTCCGACGATGCCGTTGCCGTTGATGTCGACGCCGGTGACTTCATTCGTTGAACCGGAAGTGTCGATCACCACGGCGATGTCGAACGTCGTGAGTTCACCGACGCTCGCCACGGCGCGTCCGGCGAGAAAAGCGCCGTTGGGATCGCCGAGGATGGCTTCGTGACTTGGCGTTTCGATTTCCAGTGCAAGTTGTGTCGTCGGTGGTTTGCTTTGCAGTTTTTGAGCGACTTCCGCCGGCGTTTTTGCGTCGTCGAGCGAGAGCTCCGATGCCTTCGCTTGTGTGGGTGTTGCTTTTGCGATTTCGCGTGCGCGTGCAAGCTCAGCTTCCGAAGCAAAGGCGGCGAAAAGCCGGCCTTGGCCACCGTCGAGCGGCGCCTTCATTCGTGCAAGCACGCTTGCGATCGGTGTCACGGCCAATCGCAAGGAAGTTTCTTTTTGCACCGCTGCCTGCAAGACACCGACGACGCGTTTCGAGCGCAGCGCAATCACGGGTGCGCCACCCCAACCTTCGAGTTTGGCCGTCGTGTCGAGATCGATTTCGATGCGCGATGCGGTAGCGCTCGCAACCGTGCCAAAGTAGTCGTCCTCGTCGTGGGGAGGGTTCGCGGGAACGCCGAGAATTCGTACGCGCTCGCCGACTTCGGGTGTGCCGCGCGGGTCGGCTTCGAGGACATGAATTTTTTGTGGTTCCGTTTCGAGTGCGAAGATCGCGATGTCTTGCGTTAAATCCGCACCTGCTTCGTGAAAGGATCGACCCGGCGGCGCGAAGAAGCGCCTTGCCGCGCTCACGCGTTGTTGACTGTGGCCGAGCAAAAATCGCACTTCGCCGGCGAGCGCGAGCGCGTCGCGTGGATGTCCATGTGCGGTACCGACGGCGACGATTTTGTTTGGGGTTTGGGAGTCCGCAAGAAAGAAAACAGTGCCGCCGTTTTGCAAATGGTCTTCGACGGAAAACTCCGAGCGAGCGACAGCCGGCGGAGCGGCGTGTGCGGCGCTTGCAAGCAGCGCGCAGAGAGCAAAGGCGAAAAGAAAAAAACGTTTCATCGATTCTCGACGATAGAGGGAGGCCGGACGCCTGTCATTGTTCCGCGCGATCGTGTTTTTGCAGCATGCGTTTTTTGCGTGGTCTCGGTGCGTTCGCACGGGGGAAGTGCTTTCGTTGCCACGCGCCGTAGCAAGCGAATTCTGCCTGCATTTTCTATGCGTCGAGCGCAGTGCGCTTCACGAAATTTTCTTTGCTTCAGGATTTGAAGGGAAAGCTTTTTCAAGTGTTTTCGTCTCGAATCGTGCTTGGACAGAGGCGCCATTCCGGCGTTTCGGAGCAGGACTTTTTTCGAATCATGGGTCAAGCCCCACACCTCGAATGCCGATGTTCCGACCACGCAGTGAAGCTCTGCATCTTGTTCGGCTAGCGGCATCCGCTCTGCATATTCGAGGAGTTACAATGGACGAAAAAATCACGGTTGTCGCGGTCGATGACAGCCAAATCGTACTTTCTCATCTCACGCGTTTGCTTTCCGAAATGGAAGGCGTGGAAGTCGTCGGAACTGCCAAGGACGGACTCGAAGCGATTCGCATCGTCAACGAAGCCAAACCGGATTTGGTGTTGATGGATATCGTGATGCCCGGCATGGATGGGCTCACGGCGCTGCGCACTTTGCGCTCGACGGCTCCCAACGCACGCGTTGCGATGGTGTCTTCCGTCGGAGGATCAAGCACGCGTGCCGAAGAGGCATTTCGCTTGGGTGCCATTCAAGTCATTGGAAAACCGTTCGACGTGGCGCAGCTCGATGCCCTGGTGACGAGTGAGCGAGCAGAAAAAAAGGCGCGGATTTCGAAGGGAGCTCGCTAATGGCCGTCAAATTCTTTGGGCAATTTTTGATCGAGCAAGGCGAGATCAACGCTACACAACTTCGTGACGCACTGGATTTCATGGAAGCCGAAAATCTCAGTCTGGGCTTGTTTGCCGTCGAGAAAACATGGCTCAAGCCCATGGATATCCATCGCATCCAGCTCGAGCAACGCCAAAAAGATGCTTCGTTCGAAGAAATCGTTCTCGAACTGGGGCTGCTTCCCAAAGCCAAACTCGATGCGTTGATTCAGGAGCACGAAGCGCGCCGCGTGCGGATTGGCGATGCGCTCGTACGCAAGGGGCACCTTGCGGCGGGACGACTTGGTGGGTTGCTCGAACGTTTCAAGGTAGATCAAGAGAAGTACACGACGTGTGATATCGCGATGCCGGCGGATTTGCGTGCGCCGAAGCTGGCTGCCGCACTTGTTCAGCTTTTACCGAAATTCACCGAGCGACTCGCAGAAATTCAGCTGAAGGTCGGTGAGGCAGAAAGAGCAAATGGCCAGACTCTGCCCGATTACTGCGCGGCGGTCGTGATCCACATGGACAAGGGGCTGGAACTTCTTTTGGCTGGAGATGAAGCCTTTGCGGCGCGCCTCACTGCGGGCATGCTCGGCGCGCCGATCGAAGACGTGAATTCGTTTTTGCTCGACGATGGCTTGGGTGAGTTTCTCAATGTGCTTGCAGGAAATGCCGTAGCGATTTTCGAAAAGCAGGGCGAGCGCGTCCCCTTCGATCCGCCACGGCTTGGCGGTCATTCGGAGGCGACTGCCGGATATGTGTTCCCGCTGATTGCCACGCATGGGAAAGCCGCATTGGTTTTGTCCAGCATTTCGTAGTCATCAAGGGCGCCGCGCGCAAGCGTCGGTATTTTCTTGTCTCGGTCTTGAGCGATTGCCGCGCGCTCCTTGCGGAAGGCGGGCGCTTTTCTTTGCTGCTCCGACACATCGATGTAGTAAAGAGAAGAAGAGTTTGCGAACTGCAATCTGGAGAGTCGATTGTGTGGAGAATCTCGTGAAGCGTAGGATGTTTCGAGCTTGGATGGTGCGGACGCTTTTCTGTGTAGCACTTGGATCGATGTGGATCGTGCGGCCGGCGGCAGCGACACCGGATCTTTTCGACACGGTCGTGATCGATGCGGGACACGGCGGCAAGGATTTCGGTGCGTGCGGCGCCAAGGGCTTGCAAGAAAAAGAGCTCGTCCTTGATGTTGCTCAACGCGTCGCAAAAAAACTGCGCACGCAGAATATCGACGTCGTCATGACGCGGGAGGACGATACGTTCATTCCGCTCGACGAGCGCACGATGCTTGCGAACGAGATTCGAGGCGATCTCTTCCTTTCAATTCACGCGAACGCCACGCCGGTGAAAAACGTTCACGGTATCGAGACTTATTTTCTGTCACTCGAGTCGAGCGATGCCGAGGCCGATGCGGTGGCGTCGCGCGAAAATGAATCTTTTGCGTCGGAGCGAGGTGCGACTTCGCCGCTGAGCGAAGACCCGTTGACGGCGATTCTCGGAGATCTCGTGATGACCGAGCACCTTGTCGAATCGGATCAATTTGCAAAGCTCGCGCAAGAAAAACTGGCGCTACTCAGCGGCGTGCCATCACGCGGTGTCAAGCAAGCACCCTTCGTGGTGTTGATGGGTGTGCAAATGCCCGCGTCTCTCGTGGAGATCGGTTTCATCACCAACGAGGGCGAAGAGAAAAAACTCAAAGCAGATTCGCATCGCGAAGAAATTGCGAAGCAGCTCGTTGCTGCCGTTCTCGAATACCGGGATCGATACAATGCCAAGCGCGGCGTGAAGCCTTACACGACGAGTACGCGCTAACCCAGGAGAAAAAATGCGAAGCGATGGACGCGCGCGAGATGCGTTGCGCACGGTAAAAATCATTCCGGATTTCACAGAGAATCCGCTTGCGTCGGTGTTGATCGAACTTGGTAAGACGCGCGTGCTCTGCGCGGTGTCGAGCGAGCCCGAAGTGCCACGTTTTTTGCGCGGTGCGGGCAAAGGTTGGGTGACGGCGGAGTATGCGCTCTTGCCGAGCGCTACGCATACTCGTGTTACACGAGAATCGACACAGGGCAAGGTGTCGGGGCGTACTTCGGAGATTCAACGTCTGATCGGGCGCAGCATGCGCGCCGTGGTGGATTTGGTGCATCTCGGCGAACGTACGCTCTGGATCGATTGCGATGTTTTGCAGGCCGACGGAGGAACACGCACGGCTTCGATTACGGGCGCGTATGTGGCGCTCGAATTGGCGCTGCGCCGCTTGGTGCAGCGCGGCGATCTCGCGGAGTTGCCGCTGCTCGATTCGGTAGCGGCTATTTCCGTCGGTGTGGTGGAGGGTGAAGTCGTACTCGATTTGCCGTACTCCGAAGATTCGTGCGCCGCAGTTGACATGAACATCGTGGCGACGGGGCAAGGGCGCTTGGTCGAAGTGCAAGGCACGGGCGAGAACGCCACGTTTACTGCCGTGCAGTTGATGGAGATGACGAATCTCGCTTTGCAAGGCGTCGCGACGCTGGCGCGCCATCAGCGCGAAGTGATCGATACCTGGATGCAAAAATCCGAGTGATGGAGATCGTGCTTGCGACGGGCAATGCGGGTAAGTCGCGTGAGTTTCAAACGATCTTGCGCGACTTGCTCGGCAATGCCGCAATTTCTTTTTCCGATTTGAGTGCGTATCCGTCGGTGAAAATGCCTCCGGAAGGCGCCGATTACGAAGCCAATGCACGGGTCAAGGCGCGGACGGTTGCGCTGGCGCTCGGACAGTTTGCGCTTGCCGACGACTCCGGTATCGAAGTCGAGGCACTCGGAGGGCGCCCCGGTCCGTACTCGGCACGCTATCGAGGTGACTCTTCTCGGTGTCACCTGGAAGAGGCCGAGACTTCTCCCGTTTCGGATGGAGAGCGCGTGGCGCTTTTGCTTCAGGAAATTGCGAATGTGCCGGTGGAGGCGCGTCGCGCACGCTATGTCTGCCTTGCGGCGTTTGCGACTCCGACGGGCAAAGTGTTTACGGCGCGCGGTGAGTGTGCGGGGCGACTTTGCGCTGCACCGCAGGGCGGCGGCGGGTTTGGGTACGATCCTGTTTTTTTTATTCCCGAAGCAGGCAAGACGATGGCGGAGCTTCCGGAAAAAGAGAAACACCGTCTCTCGCATCGCGGGCGTGCACTCTTGATGTTGCGCGACACTATTTTGTGTGAGCTGCGTCGTGCGGCGCGTTGAGCAAGGTGCTGCGCGCGGCGGGTATGCGCTTGATTGGCCCGGAACAAACGAACGTTCTTTAGAAAATTCTGAAGAAAAAGATGAGTCTTTTCAGTGGGTTATGGATTCGGTCGCGTGCCAAGGCGTGCAGGATACCGTTTTCGCGCTGGGAAAAGCACGGGCGATCATGCTATTAGAGTGCCCTCAATGAACTCGGACGCGAAAGGGGAAAGCGCCATGGCATTTCACGGAAAAGTTGCAGTTATCACGGGTGGTGCGAGCGGAATGGGTCGACTCTCGGCGCAGCGTCTCGCCTCGCAAGCCAAGGTTGCGATCCTCGACTTGAATGAGAGTGCACTTCAGGAAGTTGCGGCGAGCCACCCAAACATTCGCGCCTATCGCTGCGATATTTCCGATCTCGAGCAAGTGCGGATGACGTTTCAAAAGATTGAGCAAGAGCTTGGTCCGATCGATCGCGTGACGCATTGTGCTGCGATCATGCCGTCCTCGCCCCTGGCGGATCAATCGCCGGAGGCGATTTGCCGGGTGATGCGTATCAATTACGAAGGCACCGTCAACGTGGTCGGTACGATTTTCGCGAAGATGAAGCCGCGCAAGTCGGGTGACATTATTGTGTATGGATCGCTCGCCGGTCATGTGCTTGCGCCGCATCTCGGATCGTATTGTGCGACGAAGGCTGCGGTGAACGCTTACACCGAAGTGATGATCAATGAAAACCGTGGCAGCGGTGTGCGTATTTTGCTCTGCTGTCCGCCGGCCGTCGATACGCCGCTCCTCGATCAAGCGACGTCGAAGCCCAAGCACTTGGAGCTTGCCAAAGAGCGCAAACTTTTGGCGGCACCGGATCAAATCGTCGATGAAATCGAAACGGCGATCGAGCAAGGCCAAGAGATCATTTTCCCGACCTTCTGGAACGGCAAGTTCCTGCTCTTCTTGCGCCGCCTTTCGCCCAAGTTGCTCTGGTGGATCATTCAAAACACGATGAAATAGCCACACCGTTTTGGTTTCTTGGGGCCCGCGATCGCGAAGCGATTCCGTCGGAGCGCAGTGCTCGCCTTGGAAATCGGAAATGTGCGATGCCGTGTGCGCGAAGGGCTTTGCATGAGGCCGCTTCGTGTTTGCAGTCGCGGTCAAAGTGCTTTCGTGTGAGCTGCTTGCGCTTCGCTGCGCCGCAAGCGCAGGCTGTTGGCAACCACAGAGACACTTGAAAGTGTCATTGCTCCAGCGGCGATCATCGGGTCGAGAATGCCGAGTGCGGCAAGTGGAATCGCAGCGACATTGTAGAAGAATGCCCAAAAAAGATTTTGACGAATCGTGCGCAACGTCTGGCGTGCGAGTCGTACGGCGACAGGCACCGACGCAGGATCGTTCGATAGGAGCACGATGTCGCCCGCCTCAAGGGCGATGTCCGTGCCGCCACCCATGGCAAGGCCGAGGTTGGCTTGCGTGAGGGCCGGTGCATCGTTGATGCCGTCTCCGACGAAGGCGACTTGCTTGCCGGCCTTTTGCAACACTTCGATGAGTTGTGCTTTTTGCGCGGGCAACATCGCAGCGTGAAACTCGTCGATTTGCAGCGCGTCGGCCACGCTCTTTGCCGCAGCCTGGGCATCGCCGGTTACCATTTGGGATTCGATCTGCAAGGTGCGCAGGGCCTGAATGGTTTGTGCCGAACTTGCGCGGATTTCGTCGGCAATCGCGAGGACGCCCATCACTTTTTCATCCCAGCCTGCGAGCAGAACGGTGTCGCCGCCCGCCTGAAGGTTCTGCCAAGCGTTGGTGATTTCGGCGGAGAGGACGTAGCCGAGTTCTTCCATCCAGATACGATTTCCGACGGAAACGAGGCTGCCGCGCACGCGCGCTTCGCTGCCGCGTCCGGCGATGGTCTTGAAGTCGGTAACGGGATCCAGTGTGAGATTTTGCGTGCGCGCGCTGGTCACGATGGCTTTTGCGAGCGGGTGTTCGCTTGCGGTTTCGACGGAGGCGATACGCGAGAGGAAGGTGGATTCGTCGAGCGTGCTCACGATTTGTTTTACATGCATTTTGCCACGCGTGAGTGTTCCGGTTTTATCGAAGAGCGCCGTGTCGATCTTTTGCGCTTTTTGAAAAACTTCGGCGTTCTTGAACAGAATGCCAAGCTCGGCTCCGCGTCCGCAGCCGACCAAAATTGCCGTCGGTGTCGCTAAGCCAAGTGCGCAGGGGCACGCGATCACGAGTACAGACACGGCGTTGATCAGTGCGGCGGTGAGATCGTGTCCGAAGATCCACCACGCTACACCTGTGAGTGTTGCGATGGCAATGACAGCAGGAACGAAGACGGCGGCGATTTGGTCGGCGAGTTTTTGTACGGGCGCTTTGCTGGCTTGTGCGTTTTCGACGAGTCGAATGATTTGTGCGAGGGTGGTTTCGGCGCCAATGCGTGTAGCGCGAATGACGAGGCGTCCTTCTTGATTGATCGAGGCCCCCGTTACGCTGTCGCCGGGCCGCTTTTCGACGGGCATCGATTCGCCCGTGAGCATGCTTTCATCGACGCTCGATGCGCCTTCGACCACGCTGCCGTCGGTCGGAATTTTTTCGCCAGGGCGCACGACAAGCAAGTCGCCGATCTGGATGGCGTCGGCCGCGATTTCTTCTTCGGTGCCATGCAGAGCACCGTCGCGCAAGCGTCGCGCCGTCGGTGCACCCAGTTCGAGTAAGCGTGCGATGGCTTGTGACGCCTTGCCGCGAGCGCGTGTTTCGAGTGCGCGCCCTACCAAGATCAAGGCAATGATGACGCATGCAGATTCGAAATAAAGTGCCGCGCCGTTACGAAGCGCCCAGAGTGAATAGCCGTAGGCTGCGAGCGTGCCCATCGAAACGAGCGTGTCCATGGTGACACTTCTCATTCGTAGTTGTTGCAGCGCTGCGCGATGAAAGCGCATTCCGAAAACGAACAAGACGGGGGTTGAGAGGATTGCTTGCACGATGCCACCCCAGTGCAGATGGTGGAAAAACATCGCCAGCACAAAAACCGGAACGCCCAAAAGGAGCGCCCCCCAAATATCACGGCGAAGCGCACGCTCCTCGCGCTCCGTCGCTGCGGCGTACTCCGTGCGTGCACAATGCGCAGACGCGGCAGCAGGTGCTGCGTTGTTTTCCGTCGGTGATGCAGGAGGAGCGGCAGCAGGTGCTGCGTTGTTTTCCGTCGGTGATGCAGGAGGAGCGGCTTCCTGCGCACTTTCCATTTGTGCGGACGAAGGTGCGTGCGCGGCCGGCGGCAAAGTCATGTTCGGTGCATTTTGCGAGGAGTGCCTTTGCGATTGTGGCGGATGTGTTGCGGAAGATTCCGAACTTTGCAGCATCGGTGTCGTCGTGGCGATTTCGATCGATGGCGGTGCGCTTGGTGACGAAGGCGCGTCCGGTGCGGTGCGTACCGAGGGTGTTTTTGCAGTTTGCGGAGTGCTCGGTGCCGCGTGAGCTACGCGTGGATAGAGCGCGTAGCCGCCACGTTTGGCCGCTTCGATCAGCGCGTTCACGTTCGTTTGCGAGGAGTCGAAGCGAAGCGTCGCGCGCACGAGCGCAAAGTTGACAGAGGCGTCACGAACGCCAGGTTGCGTCGCGAGGAGCTTTTCCACTTTTTGTGCGCAGCCGGCACAGTGCATGCCTTGGACGTCGAAGGAGATTTCTTCGAGCGTTGTGACCTTGGAATTCGTCGAGTCGTGATTTTGATTCTGCATCATCGGGGCAAGAAGCTATCCTGCAACGCACATGAGGTCTACGAAAATTCTCTTGATTCGACACGGTGAGTCGACGTGGAACGCCGAAGGGCGCTGGCAGGGGCAGGGTGATCCGCCGCTGAGCGAGCGGGGGCGCGCGCAAGCCGAGGCGATCGCCGAGGAGTTCGCCAAACAGAAAATCGAAATTTTGGTTTCGAGCGATTTGCAACGCGCACAACAA
>JADFDR010000026.1 GCA_018262735.1 Geobacter sp. | reverse complement strand
CTTTGCGATAGCCCGGAGCACGATCGTCCCACTCTTTCCACTCGCCTTCGCGAAGATCGTGTTGATACAAACCTTCTTCCATGGGATCGCCCGATTCGTGCCGATATTTTGCAGGACCTTGCAGTTCGCCTAGAACATATTCGCCTTCGGCATAGAGATGCCCGCTCGGGTAATAGGTTTTCCAAGTCCCCTGCCGCTTGCCATTTTCGTTGTAGCCTTCTTCGGCGGCGAAACGCGGCTCAACACCCGGCGGTGTAGGATGCAAACGTCGCCACGATCCATTCTCGACGTCGTCATGATAGGTCACAAAAAAGCGTTGGTAGAAATCGTCCTCGGGAACATCGAGAACCCACTCCCCCTCGCGTCTACCCTGATCGTAGAATCCTTTCGATGCGGGCGTACCATCGGGATACCAGCGAAACCAAACCCCTTGGCGAAGTCCGTCGCGATACTCTCCCTCCATCTCCTTGATCTTCGAGCTATACCAGGATCGATACGGACCGTGAAAAACCTTCTTTCCGTCGGTCGCCGTTTTCACGCAGGCCTGTTCGAGATCTTTCGGAGGCATTTCGCCTTGTTGCTCCGTGCCCGAAGGACAAACCAGTGTGTAGGATCGAACCTCGTGAGGCGGAAACGGCGGCAAGGACTCCGGACGCGCTGCGATGTCCGTCGAGGGCTCGCCGCAATGCACACAAAAAGCAACAACACAAAAAAGAGTTATTCGCGCACGACACTTGTGCCCATTTCGCAACAACGCTTCCGAAAGTCTCATGCTTCCTCCCCTTGTTTTTCTCGGCGTGGCGCACCGGACGCAGGTCGCCGCGGCATGCCGCGCGACATCGATCTCTCCGACGATTCCGTCGGTGTTCGAGTTTCGGCATAGTGCAGCAAGCGGCGACTTTCCACTTTGGAAAGCGGGCGCGCTTTGCCGCGCCCAAGTCCCTTGAGTTCGATGGGGCCAATGCGCGTCCGCACCAAACGCACCACAGAATAATCCAGAGCTTCGAGCATGCGCCGAATCTGACGCTTCTTTCCTTCACGAAGCACCAAGAAAAATTTCGTCGTCCCGCGCTTCTCGTCAAAACTCACACCGCCGAGTCGCGCCGGCGCCGCTTGCCCATCCTCCAGGCGAATGCCACCAGCCACGAGCTTTTGGCGTGCCTCCGACGAAAGTCGTCCATGCACCGTCACTCGGTATTCCTTTTCGCTGCCGTAGGAGGGGTGAAGCAAAACCTGGGCGATCTCGCCTTGATTCGTGAGAAGCACAAGCCCTTCGCTATCGCGATCGAGACGACCGACGGGGAAGAGTCGCTCATGCACGTCGGGCAAAAATTCGAGAATCGTCTTGCGCCCATGCTCATCGTCGGTGGTCGTAATCACGCCTCGCGGTTTGTGCAGGATCCAGAAACTGGGCGGTGCCGGTTCCGCGACCCACTGACCATCGACGCAAATCGTATCTCGCGCGGGATCGGCCGAGTCGCCCACCTGCGCAAACTGACCATTCACGGTCACACGCCGAGCACGCAGCAACTCCTCCGCAGCGCGACGTGAGCAGACTCCTGCGGAAGCGAGAATTTTTTGCAAGCGTGCGCGCATGTCACTTTCTCCTCGATCGAGAGCCGTGCCAACGCCACACGACTCACGATCGGTCATGCACCTGAGGAATGATCGTCGGAAGAATCCAAACTCGTATCGGCGGCGGATATATCTCCGGGCTCAAACGCACTGCGGAGAACCACCGAATCGCCTTCCGCGTGCATCTCGCAACTTGCACTCTCCTCGGACTCCGCGTCTTCGGACGAATCCTCGAAAGCGGCAAGCATCTCTTCTTTCTCATTCCATTCCTCTTGCTCGAACTGCTCCTCGCTTCCGTCGTCGTCTTCGATACGAGCGTGCACACCTTCGCCTGCGGCAGATTCGAGGGTTGCATTCTCCACTCCCGCGTCCGCCTCACTTTGCAGATCGCTCGCATCGTTCGAGATGACATTGAAATGTGTAATCGCGGCATCCGGCGCTTCCTGCGCAATCAATTCCTGAACATCGCGCAACGTCGGCAGATCCTTGAGCGAAGCAAAACCGAAAAGTTCGAGAAACTCCTTCGTCGTGGCATAGAGCATCGGTTGCCCCGGCACCTCGAGCCGCCCGGCAATGCGCAGCAGTTGACGCTCGACGAGCAAACGCACCGCATTGCCCACATCCACGCCGCGAATGTGCTCGATTTCGGCCCGCGTGAGTGGCTGCTTGTACGCGACGATCGCCAAGGTTTCGAGCGCAGCCTTCGAAAGCCGCACTGGGCGCACCGACTGCAACTGCAAGATGTACCCGGCGTACATCGGTCGCGTGCGCATCTGGTAGCCACCCGCAATTTCCCAAATTTCGAACGCCCGACTCTGTGTCTCGTATTCCGTATTCAATTCTTCCACGAGCGTGCGAATCTGCGCCGCTGTGCAATCCGGAACAATATCCGCAAGCTTCGTCGCCGCGATCGGTTCGTCCGACGCCACGATCAACGCTTCCACAATCTTGCGCTGCTCTTCGAGTTCCTCTCCCGCCAAATTCATGTCTCCTCGGAGAAATTTTCCCACTCGGCCCCTTCGTAGGCCTCGTTCCGACGAATCCGGATCACTCCCTCTGGACTGCCGAATTCGCTGATGTTTTGATAAACGCACAACGCGTTCATTTTGGTCAATTCAAGAATCGCCAAGAAAGTCGCAACGATGAGCGGGCGCGTCGGTGTCCGTCCGTCCGACATCTTGAAAATCTCATAGAACTCCGTCGAACTTTTCGTATCGACGAGATTCATGATGCGAATCATTTGTTCGCGCACCGTCACCTGCTCGGCGACGAGTTCGTGCGCAGCGCCGGAGTGCACCGGTGTCATCAGCACACGCTTGAAGGCCTCGACGAGCTCGAAGATTCCGACTTTGAGCTCGCGCTCTTCCTCGGGAATTTCGTCGGGACGCAGGCTTTGCAGCACGAAGACATCACGTCCGAGCCGCATTCGCTCGTCAAGTTGGCTCGACGCTTCTTTGAAGCGCTGGTATTCGAGCAAGCGTTCCATCAGATCGAGCCGCGGATCAAAGCCATCGTCTTCGTCTTGCTGATCGTCATACGGCAACAGCATCCGCGACTTGATCCACGCCAGCGTCGCTGCCATCAAAAGATATTCCGCCGCAACATCGATGTTGAGGTCGCGCATGAGATCGAGATATTCGAGATACTGCGTGCTGATCGACGCAATCGGAATGTCCGTAATGTCGACTTCGTTCACGCGAATCAAGTGCAAGAGAAGATCGAGCGGGCCCTCGAACACATCGAGCTTCACCGCGTACTTCTCGCCGCCATCGAGCGAAAAATCGGTAGTATCCGTGGCATCGTTCACGGCCAGAGTCGGCATCCTACTCCTCGGTCCTTCCCATCGTCCCTGCGGTTGATCTCTGCGATTTCACCTGCCCGCTTCGTCGATGCATGCATCGAGGAAGTGAACACCGGCGAGCGCGCGCTCGCTTGAAGTCGTTCCCAAGGATCTCCTTCTTGCCCCGTCGGCTTCGGCTGAGGTTGGCTCACGGGGTGCGGCGCGCCGCCCGCAGTATGAGCGATCCCGAAAAAGCGATCAATGCCCGAAATCGGTCTCGCCCCTCGGAAAAACGCAACTTTCAAACTTCTCTCCGCGCGGTCGCGCGCTCAAGGCAAACCGCCGAACGAAGCTCCTTGGCTCCATGGAGAAAGCGCAAGCGCGGACGCCCATCTTCGCCTTCGAAGTGGATCGGCCTGCATTGAGATCCGATCGTGCACCCGGCGTCGCCATGCGCAAAATGCCGACGTCTTCAAGACGGACAACGCACAAACCGAGATGCGCTACGACAAGCCGCCTGCACCCGATCGGCGGGAGCGCCCGCGCGGATGGCGCGTTTCGACAGTTTCGCGCAAACGGGTCCGACTCAAATGTGTGTAGATCTCGGTCGTTGCGAGATCGGCATGCCCAAGCATGGTTTGCACGGCACGCAAATCGGCTCCACCCTCGAGCAAATCGGTGGCAAAGGCGTGGCGAAGCACATGCGGCGATACGGCTTGCGCGGGCACACCGGCGACAAGAGCGATCTGGCGCAAGCGATCGAAAAAATTCTGTCGTGTCATTTTCGCGCCTCGACGCGACAGAAAAAGACTGCGCCCTGCACGGGACGCCACTGGCTGTTTCGCAACTTGATTTTTCGTCGTGCGACCCTGCGCAGCGCGAGCCAAGTGAGGACGGCTTTCCGCGAGGTAGCGCTCGATCACGGCAAAAGCGGCTTCGCTCAGCGGCACGATGCGCTCCTTATCCCCTTTACCGACGACGCGAATCAAGCCCTCGCGCGGGCGCAACGAATCCATCGAAAGCGAAATCAGTTCGCTCACGCGCAGCCCCGCACCGTACAACACTTCGAGCATGGCGCGATCCCGCAAGCCAAGCGCCGTGTTGCAATCCGGCGCGCGCAACAGCGCAACAACTTGATCAAAACGCAGTGTACGCGGCAAAGCTTTCGGAAACCGCGGCGCGACAACATCTTGTGTCGGATCGATTTGAATCTTTTTTGCGTCGAGCAAAAAGCGCATCCAGCTACGCACAGCCACCAAAGCCCGCGCACGACTGCGCGCACACAACCCGCGCGCATCCAGAAACGTGATGAATCCGGTGATGTCTTCGCGCTGCAACCGCTCCACCGTAGCCGTGCCTCGTTGCTCCAAAAATTCGCCCAAGAGGCTCAAATCGCGACCGTAGGCTTCGACGGTGCGTGGCGACAAACCGCGATCGACGGCGGCATAGCGCAAGAACCGATCGAACCACAGATCGGTGTAGCTCGATTTTTCATCCGCCTCGCCGCGCGACTCCTTCTCCGACGAGACACTTTCTACGCGATCTTCGACACGCAGTGTCGAAGCGGATTTCGAAGACAACCTCTTCTTGGTGTCGCGCTTTTTCATGATTCTCCGTCGATGGCGGCAAGCAAACGCACACGCAAGAGTTCCATGCGCGCCGCATCCGACATCTTGCGTCCATCGCGCTCCTTGAGATAGAACGTATCCGTCACTTGATCGAGTGCCGTCGATGCTTTCGAGATATACACTTCGAGACCTACGTCGGCGATCGTACGTGTCAGATCGTAAAGCAAACCGAGGCGATCGTCGGCTCGCACTTCGACGATCGTGTAAAAATCCGATTCCTCATTCAAGAGCGTCACATCCGACTTGTGACGCGAACTCGGACGCGCACTCGGACGACGCGACACCTTGCGCATCAATTCTTCGACGGAGACACCGCCCGCGAGCACTGCATGCAATGCGTTCTCGGTGCTAGACCACAACAAGCGATGCTCCTCTTCTCCACCACGCGGTGTATCCAGGCGATAAATTTCAAGCGCGAGACCATCGCGCGTGCTGTACACATTCGAAGCCAAAATGTTCAAACCTTTGAGCGCAAGCACGCCTGCCACCTTCGAATACACTTTGGGTTGATCACGCGTACACAAAATAAATTCTGTCGATCCTGCATCGATCGAACGCACCGAAATCGTCACCACTTGATCTTTGCGAAACGAAAGTACGACAAGCGCATGGCGTGCGATCTCGCGCGGTGTATGCGAGATGAAATACCGACGCGGCATTCCCTCGAAAAAAGCTTGAATCTTCTCTTCGCCTACTCCGGTTTTGCGCAATTCCTCATGCGAAGCCTCGATCACGCGATCGATGCGGCTTTCCGTTTGTTCGATCGCACGCGCGAGATCGCCTTCTCCGGTTTCAAGGTATTCGCTCGTGCGCTCGTACAATTCGCGCAGCAAATACCCCTTCCAGGTCGTCCACGCGCTCTGCGAAGAAGCGCGAATATCTGCAAACGTCAGCAAGTACAGATTGCGTAAATTGTCCCTGTCTCCGACGATCCGCGCAAAATCTACGATCAGGCGCGGATCCGACAAATCCCGACGCTGGGCCAAGTGTGACATAACTAAGTGTTGCTCGACCAAGAAGATCACGCGCTGCGCACGTGCAGGATCAAAATCGATGCGTTTCAAGAAGTCGCTTGCAAGCACAGCGCCCTTGACGGAGTGATCGCCGCCAAGCCCCTTTCCGATGTCGTGAAACAAACATCCCAAAAACAAAACGGGAAAATCTTTGACATGATGAATCAAATCCGTCAAATCGGGCACTTGCACCGCGTATTTCTGCTTCCAGAGCCGCCGCAATTCTTCGATCAAAAAAATGCTATGCACGTCCACCGTGTAGCTGTGGTAGATCACCTGCTGCCAAAGACAAACAATGTGCTCCCATTCCGGGATGTAGCGCGCAAGGAGACCGATCTCGTTCATCGTCATGATCGTGCGCATCACGCGCTTCTCCGACGCAAGGATACTCAAAAATGTTTCGGCTGCGCGCGGATCCGCCCGAAAACGCTCGTCGATCCGATCCAAATTCTCGCGCACGAGACGCTGTGCCGTGCGCGAAAGACGCACATCGCAGCGTTGCGCTAACTCAAACACAGAAAAGAGTCGTACTGGATCTTCCTGCAACAAGGCCGCATTTGGAATTTCAATCTGTTCTTCCGCAATGCGAAAACCATGCTCGATCTCGCGCACCACGATCGCTTGCTCACTCGCGCGCACCTCGCTCTGACACTGCCCGATGATCAACAGCGCATAACTCGAAACGGCGCGCGCACAGCGATAGTAATCGCCCATGAATTTCTCGACGGGAAGCGCGTCCTCGTCCGGCGCAAGCGTCTCGTACCCAAAGCGAGTTGCGATTTTCTCCTGTGCACCAAAGCTCATTTCGTCGTTCTTGCGCTTGGCCATGAAGTGAAGCTCGTTGCGAACGCGCCAATGAAAGTCGAGAGCATTGCGCATCTCGTGCGCCTCGCGCTCCGTCAGCAGTTCGAGCCGCAGGAAATCGTCAAACTCCTGGAACTCCGGAAACGTGGCGCGCGCAATCCAATAAGCATTGTGATAATCCCGAAGCCCTCCGGCACCCTCCTTGAGATTGGGCTGCAAAAGATAGAGCGAATCACCGTACTTTTGATGACGCATTTTTGCGTCATCTTTTCGCTGGCGAATAAAACCCGCAACATCCGACATCATGTCGCGTCGAACCGACTCGACCAGGGCATGAAAGATCGCTTCGTTTCCGACGAGAAAGCGCGCGTCCAGAAGCGCGGTCGGCACCGTCGTTTCGGTTTTGCTGATTTCGATCGTTTCGGTGAGCGTGCGTAGCGCGCAGCCCACGACAAAGCCCGCATCCCAAAGTCGGTGTTGCAAGCGTTCGGCTCTTTTTTGGATGGATTCCGTCAATTCGCCCGCGTAGAGGAAAAGCAAATCGACATCGGAATAAATCGACATCTCACGACGGCCGTAACCACCGACGGCGATTACGCTGATGCGATCCTCGAGCCTCAAAAGCTTCGCATCCCCTTCCTGTTCCATGTTTTCAAAACTACGACGCACCAGACCATCGATCACATCGGAGTTGGCGGCATTGACGGCGAAGCCCGAAGCCCCGGAGCGCTGCATCTCCAGCAAATACGCACGAGCCTCTGCCAGATATTCGCGGACTTTGGCCACGGCAATGGATTCGGCATCGACGGAGAAATCCGCATCGTCACGCAAGGCCGGAAGATAGGCATCGATGTCCGGAGCTTTCACGGCAGCGCCCCCACTGCGACGGCGGAAGCTTTTTCTCGATACGCCGACAAGCCCGACGCAATCTGCGCCGCCGCTTCTTGCAAAAACACTTCGTCGCGAAGCAATTTTGCGTCGTCGATGTTCGTGACAAAACCGCACTCGAGCAAGATCGAGGGCATGCTCGAAAGAAAGAGCACATAGAACGGCCCTTGCTTCACACCAAGATCGACAAGATCGCGGTATTTCTTTTGCAATCCAGACAACATGGAACGGTGTACGTCTTGCGCAAGACGCCTCGAGTGCCCCGAGACCTCCGCGATCCGCAGCTGTGCAATCGTGCGCTGCAGCGCATTCATGGCCCGCGGATCAATACCGTTTTCGCGTGCAGCGACGCGAACGCTTTGCCACTCGGCCTTTTCATCCAAATAATAGGTTTCGATTCCACTCAGCGTTTTTCGCTGCGACGCATTAATGTGTACAGAAACAAAAAGGTCTCCGCCCAAGCCTTCTGCCTTGGCCGTGCGCTCTTCAAGACTCAGGTAGCGATCTTCCTCGCGTGTAAGCGCCACTTCGAAGCCCTGTGCTTCAAGTTCTTTGCGCAACGCCTTGGCAAGCAGCAACGTGACGTCCTTCTCTTTCAACTCTCCGATGCCAATGGCACCCGGATCCTTGCCTCCGTGCCCCGGATCGAGCACGACTTTGCGAATTGGGCGAAACGCCAACGGCAAGCGCACATCGCTCTTTTCGCCCGGCACGGAAGGCTTGGCGCCGGAGCGCGCACGGAAAAAATCGATCACGACACGATCGGGCGCAGTGAGCTGCAGCAAGCGGTAGCGCTCGTAAGATTCAACATCGATTACGACACGCGTTTTGGTCAGCGTGTTTTGTCCGACACGCACCGCGCGCAACAATCCGTCCTTCACAGGAATGGGTTCGGGGTAATCGCGTCCAACCCAAATTCCGGGAAATTCAAGGTAAACGCGCTGTGGTCGTTCGTGCTCGGTATCGGGCGGGAGTTCGTAAAGCGACACATCAATCGGTCGCGTCGTTTCGATGACGACGCGCGTGTAATCGGGATACGACCAATGCCGGATGTCGGTCACATCACCGAGTCCCTCCGGTCGCTCGACGCCAAGGCCAAACACCAACACGAACAGGGCGAGCCACGCAATGCGAGGGCGGCGCTGCTCGAGTCTCATTGCCGTTCTCCCGAGCGCAGACTCCGCGCCAATTGATCGAGCAGCGCAAGCGCATCGAGCGGCGTCATCCGCTGCGGATCGACAGCGCGTAGCGCATCGAGCGCATGTCGCTCTTCCGCAGCAAGCGACATCGCTTCGTGAAACAAGCCCAGTTGGTGAGTTGACTCTTTTTTGTGTTGGATCGACATCGTTGCCGCGTGCTTCTTCTCCTCGAAATCTTGCGCCTCGAGACCCTGCAGGATTTGCTTCGCACGCTCGATCACTGCGGCCGGCAGTCCGGCAAGCCTCGCCACTTGAATTCCATACGAACGGTTTGCGCCTCCGACGACGAGACGCCGCAAAAAAATCACCTCTTCGCCCCACTCGCGAACTTCGAAGTGCGCATTGGCGACGTGTGCTTTGGAATGACTCAGATCCGTCAGCTCATGATAATGCGTGGCAAACAAAGTGCGCGGACACAGCCCCGGCGTGTCGTGCAAATATTCGGCGATGGCCCACGCGATCGACAAACCGTCGTAGGTGCTCGTACCGCGCCCAATCTCGTCGAGAATGACAAGACTGCGATGAGAAGCTTGCGAGAGAATGTTCGAGGTCTCGCGCATCTCCACCATGAACGTCGATTCGCCGCGCGACAAACGATCGGCTGCCCCAACGCGTGTAAACACACGATCGACGACGCCGATCCTAGCTTGTGTCGCCGGAACGAAACTTCCCACTTGCGCGAGCAACACGATCAGCGCCACCTGACGCAAATAAGTGCTTTTCCCCGACATGTTCGGCCCCGTGAGCACGAGCATTTGTACGCCTTGTGGATCGAGCTGCGTATCGTTGGGAACAAAGCCTTCCGCACCTTGCCTCGCAAAAATGCGCTCGACAACCGGATGACGCCCACCTTCAATCTGCAACACGCCCGAAGCATCCACCGTCGGACGCACCCAACTCGCGCAACGCGCAACGTGCGCCAATGCTGCAAACGCATCGAGATTTGCGACAGCTTCACACGCATGCCGAATCGAGGCTGCCTCTGCGAGCACGGCCTGACGCAGCGACTCAAAGAGTTCGCGTTCGAGTGTTGCGGAACGATCTCGAACACCAAGAAGTGTCGATTCCATTTCCAAAAGCGCGCGCGTCGTAAAACGCTCGGCATTGGCAAGAGTCTGCTTGCGTTCGTAATCGACAGGCACGCGCTCCAGATGCGATTTCGTAATCTCGATGGCATAGCCGTGCACCGGGTGAAAGCGCACTTTGAGATTGGCAATGCCTGTACGCGCACGCTCTTGCGCCTCGAAGCCAAGCAACCATTCGCTACCCTTGCCGCGACTTGCACGCAGCTCATCGAGCTCGGGGCTGAAGCGCTCGCGGATATAGCCGGTTTCGTTTGCACCACGCGAACCCTTCGCAATCACCGGCGGATCCTCGATCAACGCATCGACGAGAAGTTGCGTCACACGCTCGAGCGGAATCGGCGCAACCAAGGCCATCGGTCGTGGAGTTGCGGACGCGTCGAGCAAATCCTCCGCTTCCGTGAGAGATGCGACAACTCGTGGCAGCGCTTGCAGTGAGCTGCGCAACACACCTACATCGCGTGGTGTCGACGACGGCCGCAAGGCCTTCGCAAGCAGACGCTCGAGGTCGCGCACTTCGCGCAGCGAAGCACGCAAGCGCTCGCGCAGTCGATCGTGCTCGAACAAATATTCCACTGCATCTTGCCGCATGTGAATTTCCGTCGGGTCGAGCAAGGGATAGGACACCCAACGCGCAAGTCGCCGTGCACCGACGGGCGTCATGGTGGCATCGATGCAATCGAGAAGCGTGCCCTGTCGCGAACGATCTTCACTGTTTTCAAAAAGTTCCAGGTGCTCACGCGTCGCTGCGTCGAGAACCATGGCATCCGTGAGTTTGTATTCTCGCAAACGCAGCAACCGTTCGGCAGCGTAAGGCTGGTTCGCAACCACGAACGTCATGACGGCAGCGGCGGCGCGTTGCGCGCCACGACGACTCGATGGAGCAAACCCCTCCGGCTGCATGACACAAGATTCTGTCGAGTAGCTCGCAGCGGGCACCGATGTCCAGGTCGTCGCAGGCAAGAACGCACGCAAACGCGCGAGCCATCCCTCGCTCGAGTCGCCCGCCACCAGAACTTCGCGCGGCGCGATTCGGCTCAGTTCGTCGCAAAGCGCACGCGAAAACGGATCCTCACCGACGATCTCGATTGACGTCGCACGAAAATCACCAGTCAGTGCATCGAGCACCGCAAGCCCGACTTCACTTGCTTCTCCCGAAAAATCAAGCGCCGCAAGCACAACCTCGCGCACTCCGTCCATCGCATCCGGATCACCGACAAGGCCTGGTGTCACCACTTCGACCACTTCGCGACGCACCAAACGATTGCCGCTGAGCGTCTTCGGATCCTCGACTTGTTCGCAGATGGCGACGCGATAACCGAGCGACGTCAGACGTTGAAGGTGCTGCTCTGCGGCATGCACCGGCACCCCGCACATGGCCACCGCGTCGGACTTGCCTTTGTCGCGCGTCGTGAGCGCAATGTCGAGCAAAGGTGCCGCCACCTCCGCATCGCGCAGAAACATTTCGTAAAAATCACCCATGCGATAGAAAACGATCGCGTCGGGATGCTGTGCCTTGATCGCAAGAAACTGGCGCATCATCGGAGTATCGAGTGCGGATTTCGTCACACTGCATTCTCCTCGGTGCCCTGAATTGATTTTCTGCACATCCAGATCGATCCCTTTTCTTCCGACGGTCTTCGCCGCTGCGCTGTTTTCAAGCGGATCGTCCTGTTTTCCGTCGGATCTTCACACTCGCGCCTTGCGCGGGTGCGCTCCGATTTCAGCTCGCGCCCCACGCTTTCGCACGCATCGCGTGCTGCGCCCGTGCGAAGAGCAAACCACGACGCACCCTCTCCGCGCCGACGCACCGAGAAGCGTAAACAAAACTTGTACCGTTGTTGTCATTTTCTCCACATTCGAAACTGCGCGGTCAAGTTTTTGCGCGAAATTCGAAGGGGCTCGATGTGGAGGGATCGCGCTCGCAGCGCAATCGATCAAGAAAGTTCAGCAGAGCTACGCAGGTAGATCTTCGAGAAACCGTTGCCTTATTCGTCGTCGGAGTCATCGTCGTCCGATGCGCCCTGCCACTCACCGTCGACCATTTCTTTCAATTCTTTACCAACCTTGAAAAACGGCGTGCGCTTCGCCGGAATTTGCACTTCGTCGCCCGTCTTGGGATTTCGCCCCTCGCGCGCCTCGCGCACTTTGACTTGAAAACTACCAAACCCACGAATCTCGATACGTTGACCCGTGCGCAGCGCCTCCGTCATCGCATCAAAAATCGTGTTGACGACCACTTCCGTATCTTTCTTAGAAATGTGCGGAGTTTTCTCTGCGACTTTTTCAATGAGTCCACTTTTCGTCATGGGTCTCCCCGTCGTGTTGTGAAATGTTTCATCTCTGCATCTGGCCGATGCCCGCAGATTCTCTCTCGTAGAACCCTTGGAAACCATTGGCGATGAGTGTTTTGGCTTCGAGGATACGTCCTGAGACAGATGCACTCCAAGCACGTAACTGCCTTTACTTTCGGACTTTCTTCCCGTTGACCTAAGTTTGAAGTAAGCCTGCTCTCCGACTTTATCGTCAAGCATTTTCCACCCGGCGTTTCGCATCGAGCTTGTCGTCAAGAGCGAATGTTTTGCCGGATGGCCGTCTTCTTCCCTCAATCCTTTCTTGCATTTCTCGCTTCGAACTCTTGGACAAGACCGGCTCGTGCGCGAAGCACTCGCACACGAGCCGGTCGTCCTTCAATCGCCTTACTCGCCTTTTTCTTTCTTGGCTGCTCCGGCCTTCGCCAAGAGATCGCCAAGCGTGCTGGTCTGGCTGCGACTCTGCGACGCGATTTGCTTGAGCGCATCGCGTGCTTCGCGGTCGGTCACCGCACGGATCGAAAGCGAGATCTTCTGTTCGACCGGATCCACTTTCGTCACGAGCGCCGTTACCGTCTCGCCGACCTTCACGACGTCAGCGGGTTTGGAAACGGACTCCGCCGACAACTCGGAGCTGTAAATCAAACCTTCGATTCCGTCCTCGAGTTTGATGAACGCACCGAAATCGGTCACGTTGCTGATCTCGCCCTTCACTTCGGAGCCGACCTTGTACTTCTTCACGAGGTCATCCCAAGGATTGACTTCCATCTGCTTGATGCCGAGGGAGAACTTCTCGTTCTCCTTGTCGATCTTGAGCACGATGGCTTCGACTTCTTGGCCCTTCTCGAACTTCTCGCTCGGATGCTTGATCTGCTCGGTCCAAGAGATATCCGAAACGTGGATCAATCCGTCGATGCCTTCTTCGAGTCCGACAAAGACACCAAAGTTTGTCACGTTGCGAATCGAACCCTTGACCCGAGTACCGATCGGATACTTGGCCTCGATCACGCTCCACGGATTCGGCTCGATTTGTTTCATCCCGAGCGAAATCTTGCGGTTGGATTCATCGACATCGAGCACCACCGCTTCGACGGTGTCGCCAATCGAAACCATCTTCGAGGGATGCTTGATGCGCTTCGTCCACGACATCTCCGACACATGGATGAGACCCTCGATTCCGGCTTCGAGTTCCACGAATGCGCCGTAATCGGTGAGCGACACCACTTTGCCTTGAATGCGTCGGCCAAGCGGATAGCGCATCGCAGCGTCGACCCACGGATCGGGCTGAATTTGCTTCAGACCAAGCGAAACGCGCTCCGTCTCCGAATCGAACTTCAGAATCTTGACCTTGATCTCGTCGCCAACCTGGAAGAGTTCATTCGGATGATTGATGCGTCCCCACGACATGTCCGTCACGTGCAACAAACCGTCGATTCCGCCGAGGTCGATGAACGCGCCGTAGTCGGTCAGATTCTTGATCACGCCGTCGACGATCTGGCCTTCGTTCAAGGTTTCGAGCGTCGTCGAACGCATCTTCTGCCGTTCGTTTTCGAGGAGTGCACGTCGCGACAACACGATGTTGCCACGTCGCTTGTTGAATTTGATGATCTTGAAGTCGTACTTCTCGCCGAGCATCTTCTCGAGATTGCGAACGGGCCGCAAATCGACTTGCGAACCGGGCAAGAACGCCTTCACGCCGATATCGACGGAGAGTCCGCCTTTGACACGCGACACGATCGTGCCAATCACCGAGCGATCCGACTCGTACGCGTCGCTGATCTGATCCCAGATCTTCAAGCGATCGGCCTTCTCTTTCGAGAGCACGAGACGGCCTTCTTCGCCTTCGACGTCTTCAATCAAAACATCGACTTGATCGCCTTTCTTGACGAGCAACGTGCCGTCTTCGGCCATGAATTCCCAGGCCGGCACGAGCCCTTCGGACTTGAATCCGATGTCGACCATTACATAGTCGGCATCGAACGAGAGGACCGTGCCCTTCACGACCTCGCCTTCTTTGAGAGCCGCCGTTTGCGCTTCGAAAAGCGCCGCAAAACTCTCGGTATGGGTAGTAGTTTGATCACTCACTTTTGTTTCTTCCTTTCATTGGAAGTATGCAAGCTCTGGCAACACACTGAGTCGCGACAGGCTCTTTCCGTGTTGATCGGAAAGCGCATTGACGTGACACCAAAACACGTTGCAAGACAAATTGCATGCTTCGAGCCGGGCTTTGGCCCCCGGTTGGCAAATTTCCGGAATGGACGCCTCCGGATCGGGCGATAACAATTTTGTGTAGCATTGTTTCTTCGGTTTTCTTCGCACGCGAGCGACTTTCGCCGCGCACCTTCACACTCACTCGTTTTCTTCTCGCGACAACGCCTGCAACGCAGTGCGCGCCTCGCCTAGAAAATTTTGCATCCCCGCCACCTGCCCCGCTTCCGCAATCTCTCCACGCGTTCCGGAGGCAACTCCACTTTCTTGCGAGGTAGCGAGAATCCCAATCAGCGCGTTGAGTTCGCCCACGACAGCCTGCAGCGGACCGAGGAGCGCCTTGCGGTTGGCCACCAAAATTTCAGTCCAGAGCGCCGCGTCACTGCGCGCAATTCGCGTAAAATCCCGAAACCCCGGCCCACTCAATTCGCCCGCTTGCTTCGGCGCCTTTTGCAACGCATGCGCAAACGCAAATGCCACCGCGTGCGGCACATGACTCACCCACGCCACTTCCGCATCGTGGTCATGCGCGGTGCGCAAGACCACGCGCGCGCCAAGCTCTTCCCAGAAGTGGCGAATGCGCGCCACCGCCGCTGCGTCACCGTTTTGCAACACGATGCACGCGGCACCCTCGAAAAGATCTTCGCGTGCATTTTCGACACCGCTCAAATGACTGCCCGCCATCGGGTGCGAACCCACGAAGGCAACCCCCGTCGGCAAAAGTCCCGGTAATTGTTCTGCGACGACTCCTTTGAGACTGCCTACATCCGTCACGATTGCACCGGGTGCCAACGACGGTGCAAACGCACGCACTTGCTCCGCCATGGTTTCAATGGGAGTTGCGAGCACGACGAGATCCGCGCCCCGCACGGCTTCCCTCGGATCAAGGAACGCTGCATCGACAAAACCGTGTGTATGCGCATAAGCAAGCGCTGCTTCACGCCGCCCCGTGCCGACGACGACATGGGCCAGACCGCGCTTCTTCGCAGCAAACGCGAGCGATCCGCCAAGCAAACCGAGTCCGATCACAGCCAGTCTTTGAAAGGGCTTACTCACTTCGGTGTCTCTCCGATCTCGCGCAGCGCCTTGATGAAGCGCTCGTTTTCTTCGGGAAGACCGATCGTAATGCGCAGCGCACCACGAAAACCAAATGCATCCATCGGGCGCACGATGACTCCGCGCGCAAGCAATGCGTCGCAAACCCCCGGCAGAGCCCCTGTGTCGACGAGCAAAAAATTGGCATCCGTCGGCCACGTCCGCAAACCCATCTGCGCAAGTTCACGCGTCAGGTACGCAACACCGCGCGCATTGATGTCGCGCGAACGTGTCACATGCTCGTCGTCCTCAAGCGCAGCGCACGCGGCCACTTGCGCAAGCAAATTCACGTTGAACGGATGGCGCGCACGCTCGAGATACCCTGCCAATTCCGCGTCCATCACGCCGTACCCGACGCGCACGCCCGCCAGTCCATAAATTTTCGAGAACGTACGCAATACCACCGTACCGGGGCGACGCTTCACCCAGTCAAGAGCATTCGGGAAATCGCTGCGCTGCACATACTCGAAGTAAGCTTCATCGATTCCGAGTACGACCTTTTCCGGAAGCGACTTTGCAAAACGATCGAAAGCTTCCGCACCGACACTTGTTCCTGTCGGATTGTTGGGGTTGCAGACAAAAACGATTCGCGTGCGCGGCGTGATCGCTGCACGCAGCGCATCGAGGTCGTAGACAAGATCCTGTGTCAGAGGCACTGGCACCGGCGTTGCACCCATTCCCTGGACGACAACGGGATACATCGCAAACGAAGGCCAGCCGTACACCACTTCGTCCCCGGGCCCGAGAAACGCTTTCGCCAGGAGTTCGAGAATTTCGTCGCAGCCAGCGCCAAAGACGAGCTGCTCCGGTGCAACCGCAAGCTTCTCCGCAAGTTTCGTACGCAAACGAAAGCAACCACCGTCGGGATAACGTGCAATTCCGGCGAGGGCACCCTGAAGCGCCGCAAGCGCCTTCGGCGATGGACCGAGCGGATTTTCATTCGAGGCAAGTTTGATCGCTTGCGCAATGCCGAGCTCGCGTTCGACCTCCTCGATCGGCTTTCCCGGTTTGTAAGGCGTCAGCGCGGCAATGAACGGCTTTACGATTTTTTCAAAGGCCACGTCTCACCCACACTTCCCGGCACTCGCGTGCGGCGTCGCAAGCGCGGACGTCTCGCGCGCCGCCGGAAACGAACCCAACACTTTGCAGGAGCGCGCACGCTTTGCAGCTTCTTGCAAGGCTTTCGCAACTTTTGCGTCGGTACGATGCCCTTCGAGATCCAAGAAAAACACATACTCCCAAGGCCGACCCGGCATCGGGCGCGACTGGATCGAAGTCAGATTGACATTGTTTTCTGCAAACGGATCCAACAAGCGAAACAACGCTCCCGCCTCGTCGCGCGATGCCGTGAATGCCACCGACGTCAGATCGTGCCCACTCGCCGCAGGTTCACTCGCACTCAGAATCAAGAACCGCGTCGTGTTATCGGCTCGATCCTCGATCGCGCGCTCAACGATTTGAAGGCCGTAGATCTCGGCCGCGATCTCGCTACCGATCGCAGCCGTCGAGGCTTGCTGCGCTGCAAGTTTGGCCGCGACGGCCGTACTCGAAGTTTCGAGTCGCTCCACATGAGGCAGATTGGTTTCGAGCCAAAGACGGCATTGCGCGAGTGGTTGTGCGTGCGAAGCAATGCGTCGCACTGCGGCACGCTTTCCCGTCTTCGACAAAAGATTGTGTTGAATACGAACATGCAGCTCACCGCAAATCGCAACATCGTGATCGAGAAAACAATCGAGCGCTTGCGTCACCGCTCCTTGCGTCGTGTTTTCGACCGGAACGACACCGTGGTCGGCACACTTGCGTTCGACCGCTTTGAACACGTCATCGATCGTCGCGCATTCGAGCAAATCGACTTGGCTGCCAAATTGCTGCAACGCTGCCTGGTGACTGAACGTGCCCTGCGGACCGAGATACGCCACGCAGAGTCGTTTTTCGAGGGAACGTGTGCCGGAGATCACCTCGCGAAACACGCTACGCAATGCTGTGTTGGGAAACGGACCTGCGTTGCCACGCTGCAACGCTTCGATCAGATCGCGCTCGCGTGCTGCCGAGTAAACGGGCGTGTCGCCCTTCGCTTTGATGCGTCCGATTTGCTGCACGAGACGCGCTCGTGCGTTGAGACTCTCGACGAGCGCACGATCGACATGATCGATTTGTTTACGAAGATTTTCGAGATCTGCGGGGTTCGCGGCAGAGTTGGCGAACGATTTGCCCGAACGAGTA
>JADFDR010000025.1 GCA_018262735.1 Geobacter sp. | reverse complement strand
GTCGCCGGTCTTGAACCAACCGTTTGCGAAGGGTGACTCTTTTTCGTGTAAGTAGCCGCGCGTGATGCTGGGGCCTTGCAGGTAGATCTCGCCGAGCTCACCGGTGGCGCAGAGATCGAATGGGAGTGCCGAGTCGACTCTGATTGGTGTTGGATGATTTGTGGCGGGAGCGGCATGGTGATTCGCTGCCGCGCCGTGGGCGGACGGATGGTGCGTTTCGCTGTGTCTTCCGTCGCTGCGAACGATGCAGATCCGGGTCGTGAGCAGAGGTTTTACGCCGCTTGTTTGCGGCGCGGTGGCGGATGCGACGGGGCGCGTGGCGACTTGCGAGCAGGCTTCGGTGAGGCCGTAGGTCGGGAGCACGGGAAGCTGCATTTGGCGCGCGCGTTCGAGGAGATCGGGTGGCGCGGCCGCGCCGCCAAGCAAAATGCCGCGTAGCGCGGACGCACGCAGCGGCGCGGCGGTTGCGTCGAGCACGCGCTTGAGCATCGTGGGCACGAGCGAAACGAGCGCGATGTTTTCGTGTTCGAGTGCGTGACACACTTTGGTGGCATCGAAGCGCTCGTGCAAGACGAGGCTGCCGCCAAAGAGCACGCTTCGAATCAGTAGCGCCAAACCGCCGACGTGATAGAGCGGCAAGCAAGCCAGCGTGCGCTCGCCGGGCAGGCTGCCAAGATGCAGCGCCGAGCCGACGGCACTCCAGAAGAAGTTTCCGACGCTGAGCTGCACGCCTTTTGCGACGCCCGAGGTGCCCGAGGTGTAGAGGATGGCGAGCAGGTCGTCGAAGTCGAGTTCGCTTCGCAGCGAGTCGGTGTTGGCAGGTTCCTGAGTTGACTCTTTTTCGTGTTGGTGCGGAAGATCTCCGTTCCGATCGGCGGCGCAGAGTTGGGTTTTTGTTGCAATGTCCTGCGCGAGAGATGTGAAGTGCTTGGAATGGATCAAGAGCCGCGCTTCGACGTCGTCGAGTTGGTGGCGAATCTCAGCGGCGGTGAGGCGCGTGTTGAGTGGCACGAAGACGGCGCCGCAGTACAGCGTGGCGTAGAGAAGCTCGACGAAGAAGCTGCCATTGGGCAGCAAGACGGCGATGCGCGCGCCGGGCTCGACGCCGAGCGCCTTCAAACACAGCGCGGTGTCGAGTGCGCGATGTTGCAAGTCGGCGAAGGTAAGCGTTTCTTCGTCGGTGATGAGCGCAGGCAGCGTGGGCGTGAGCAGCGCGCGCTGTTCGAGCCAGTGGCGTTGCTTCATGGGTGCCTCGCGCGAAGGGGTCGCGTTTGCGTGGGGGCGGTCGCGACGCGTTGCAAAGTTTCGGGCGTGATTTCGAGGCCAAGTCCGGCGGTTTGCGGCAGTGCGATGCAGCCGTTTTGAGGTGCGGGGGTGACGGCGAGATCGCGCTCGAAGACGCTGCTCGTGGCAAGGCCGCAGGCACGCCGGCAAGAAAGTGCGGCTGCGAGATGCAGCGCACCGATGGCACCGACGGCACCGTCGAGCGCGGTCGTGACCAACACTTCGATGTTTCGCTCACGCGCCGCGCGCGCGATCGCGAACGACGCGCCGAGGCCGCCGTTGAGCGCGGGTTTGAGGATCAAAAGATCTGCGGCGTTTGCACGTAGCACCGTGAGCGCTTGCGCTTGCGAGCACGCGGCTTCGTCGGCGGCGATGGGGACGAGTTTCTTCGCGCGCAGTGCGGCCAGCTCAGCGATGTTGTTTGCAGCGACGGGTTGTTCGAGGAACTCGATGTCGCGCGAGGCGAGCGCTTCGAGTGCGCGCAACGCCGACGAGAAACTCCAGGCCGCATTCGCATCGAGGCGAATTTTGATGTTCTTTCCGACGCTGCGGCGCACGGAGTCGATGCGCGCGAGATCTTCGCCGAGTGACTTTGCGCCGAGTTTGATTTTGAGTGTCGTGTAACCGGCAGCGACTGCCGTCTCGGCTTCGTCGGTGATTTCCGAGACCGACTCTTTTGTGAGTAATGCGTTTACAGGAACCTGCGTGCAGGCCAGGCTGCCGCTTGCGTTGGACTCGTCCGCTTTGGCTGGCTCGCTTCGTTTCTTTTCTTCGCGATCACGCAACGCGCTGCGGCTCGACTGCTCGCCGCGCAATTCGCGAGCAAGATCTTCCGCAAGCGTGCATCCGCGCGTTTTGGCCCACGCGTCGCGCAACGCGAGTTCGATCGCACCGAACGTGCAGCGAAAGCCGTGCGCAGAGCCTGCGACGGTGGCCTTGGCGCGAAGCTTCGCTGCGAGCGCATCGAGCGCCTCCGCAATGCCATCGGAAGATTCCTTGCAGAATGCGTCGCCAAGCAGCGTGGGGTCGTTGCGCAAAAGTTCAGCGACATTTTCGAGTGTAGGTTCGATTTCTTCGAAGGTCTCGGTGCCAAAATGTGGCAAGGGAGAAGCTTCGCCGTAGCCAATCACGCCGGCGTCCGTCGTGAGCTGAATCAAAACCCCGCGTCGTTCGTGCAGCAAATTCAAAGCCGTACCGGCGCCGGTCGCAATCGGCTGGCGCAGTGGCAATGCAAACGGCGTCCAGGCGAGTTGCGCGATCTTCACAGCAAAATTCCTAAGGCGAAGAGCAGGCCAAAGAGTGCGTGCAGCTTTGCGGTGCTGCGCAGCGTGGCGTTGAGCGTCGGTCCGTCGGTGTGCGTGGCGAGGCGGCGCACCAGCGCAAGCGCCCAGGGCAGGCTCAACCATGGTGTGAAGATCGCAAGCGAAGTGGATTCGCTATGCCAGATCCAAGTCAGGATGACATACGGAAGTGTCATCAAGAGCGCGTAATAGACCCGGGTGTTTGTGCGGCCCAGACGCACGGCGAGCGTGCGCTTGCCCGCGACGCGATCCGTGTCGCTATCGCGGAAGTTGTTTACGACGATGATTGCGGTGACGAGGAAGCCAACCGGAATCGAAGCGAGCAGCGCATATCGCGATACCTGCAGCGCTTGCACGAAGTATGTGCCCACGACGGCGACTACGCCGAAGAAGACAAACACGAAGAGGTCGCCGAGGCCGTGATAGCCAAGCGGCCAGGGTCCGCCGGTGTAGGCGAGGCCGCAAACGATCGAAAGAATGCCGACGACGAGGATCGGCCAGCCCGCGATGGAAATCAGATACAAGCCGACGAGCATCGCCGCAGCGAACGTGAGCAGTGTGGCGCGACGCATGGCTTGTGGCGAGATCAGGCCGCTTTGCACCGCGCGCGTCGGACCGATACGCTCTTCGGTGTCAGCGCCCTTTTCGAAATCGAAGAGATCGTTCGCGAAGTTGGTTCCGATTTGAATCAGCAGAGCACCGACGAGTGCGGCGAGCGCAGGCATGGCCCGCGCTGCACCGTCTGCGAGCGCCACCGCTGTGCCGACCGCGACTGGCACCAATGCTGCGGTGAGCGTGGGCGGTCGCGTCGCCAAGATCCAAGCTTGCAACTTGTTCATACGCAAATTCGTGTCGGTCACGCATGCGTCTCCCTCTTTGAGTCCGTCGGTGTGAGACACTTACGGCCGCTTCGGGAAGCGCGAATAATCGGGTTCGCGTTTTTCGACGAACGCATTGCGTCCTTCTTGACCTTCTTCGGTCATGTAGAAGAGCATCGTCGCGTTGCCCGCCAATTCTTGGATGCCGGCTTGTCCGTCGCAGTCGGCGTTGAACGCGGATTTGAGACAGCGCAGCGCGATCGGACTGTGCTGGAGCATCTTCTTCGCCCACGCGACGCCGGTCGCTTCGAGTTCCGCGACGGGCACGACTTTGTTCACGAGGCCCATGTCGAGCGCTTCTTGTGCGTCGTATTGATCGCAGAGATACCAAATCTCGCGTGCCTTCTTTTGTCCGACGATTCGCGCCATGTACGACGAGCCGAAGCCCGCGTCGAAGCTGCCGACCTTCGGACCGGTCTGACCAAAGCGCGCGTTCTCGGCCGCGATCGTGAGATCGCAAAGCATGTGCAGCACATGTCCTCCACCGATGGCGTAACCCGCGACGAGCGCCACGATCGGTTTGGGTAAAGTGCGGATCAAGCGTTGCAAGTCGAGCACGTTCAAACGCGGCACACCGTCGTCACCGACGTAACCCGAATCGCCGCGCACTTTTTGATCACCGCCGGAGCAAAACGCCATATCGCCTTCGCCGGTGAACAAGATCACGCCGACTTCGCCGTCTTCGCGGGCGCGCGCAAACGCGTCGTATAGCTCGAACACAGTTTTGGGTCGGAAGGCGTTTCGCACTTCGGGGCGATTGATCGTGATCTTCGCAATGCCCTCGGCCTTTTCGTAGCGGATGTCTTCGTAGTCGCGAACGTTTTTCCAGTTGATCGTGCTCATGATTTTCTCCTTGCTGGGGTTGATTGGAAACTTGAAGTCTTCTCCGTGGCACTCGCCAGGAATTTCTTCCAGAGATCGAGAAACGCGCTGGGGTTTTCGAGATGCGCGGCGTGGCCGGCGCGCGGGATCGTGGCAGCTTGCGCGTGCGCTGCTTGTGTCATCGATATGGAGGCTGCGAGTTCGCGCGCGATCGCACAAAACTTCGCGTCTTCTTCACCTGCGCAAAAGAGCGCCGGAAGCGTGAGCATCGACAATTTTTGGTGTAGTGGTTCTTGCGCGCCGGCGCCCATTCCCCGCAAGCTCAGCGCGAGGCCTTGCGGCGAGTTGGCAAGGCGCTGCGCGCGAAGTTGTTCGCGTGCTTCGGACGAAAGATATTTTTGCTGCGACGCAAAGAGCGGCAAGTTTGACCAATGCTCGACGAAGGCTTCGATCCCGTCGCGCAAGATTGAAGCGGCGAGTTTTTCGTCGGCTTCGCGGCGCGCGGCGCGCTCTTCGGCGCTTGCGATTCCGGCCGAGGCGCCGATCGTGGTGAGCGAAAGTACGCGCTCCGGCGCAGCGACGGAAAACGCCAGCGCGATGCGCCCACCCATCGAGTAGCCGAAAAGATGCGCGCGCTCGATCTGGAGTTGATCGAGAACCGCGAGTAGTTGCTTCACGCAGGCATCGACACGATACGGTGTTATCTGCTCGGGGTGATCCGACGCACCGTGCCCGAGCAGATCGACACAGATCCGTCGGTAGCCGGTGAGCGCCGCCGCCAGCGGACGCATCGCCTGCGCCGAGCCCGTGAAGCCGTGCAAAATCAAAACCGGCGCACCACTTCCTGAAACTTCGACGTGTAGATGGACGCCATCCGCTGCGAGGACGTGGCTTTCGATTGGATCCGCTTTGATCGCTGCGAAGGATCTGCCGCACTGCGTGGCGAGCGCTTCGGAGACGCGCTTCATGATTGTGCGGTGGGCGGCGACGCTTGCTTCGAGATCGACGGGAAGTTCGATCACGCGCAGGCCGCGCGTGCGCAGCGCTTCTTTGCTGATGCGGCGAAACTGCGGCCAGGATTCGGCCTTCGCATATTTTCCGCCGAAGCCTTCGACGAAGGGACGCAGATCGAGATCGTGTGGCGTCGTAAACAGCGCTTCGAAGTCGAGGGAAGCGTCTCTTTTTGGTGTCACGCGTTTTTCGCCGTGTTGTGCATTGTGTTGTGCTGCGCATTGCGAGACGGGGAGATACGAAAAAATTGCGCCGCCGTTGTTGTGCATCACGAAGATCAAAAGATCGAGCGGATAGCGCGAGGCTGCGAGCAGGCCACCGAGATCGTGCAAGAAGGCGAGATCGCCGGTCACAAGAATCGTCGGTGTGTCGAGCACACTGCTTGCGCCGAGCGCCGTCGACAAAATGCCATCGATTCCGTTGGCGCCGCGATTGCAAAGCACACGCAATGCGTTCGTGCTGGCGGGAAGAAAGGCATCGAGATCGCGCACCGGCATGCTGCTCGAAACGAAGAGCGCCGCACCGTCGGGAAGCAGCTCGGCAAAGAGTGTCGCGAGTTCTTGAACGAAGCGCGGTTCGAGCAGGCGTTCGTCTTTGGCGATCTCGTTCGCGATCGCGTCGCGCGCGCAGGCGTCGGCTGCCAAAAATGCTTCGAGCCATTCGCTTTGCCGTGCCGTCGCACTGCGCGCAGCAAGCCGCGCTACGACTTCGTTCAACAAGGGTTCGGGATCGACCGCGAGAAGTGTATGGGCAAGATGCGAGGGATCGTGCCAGTTCGCATCGGGGTCGATCAGCGTGCAGTGCGCGCTCGGATGCGCTTCGAGCCAAAGCCGAAACGCCTTGCTCGTCGGGAAATCCCCGAGGCGCAGCACCGCGCGCGGCGCGTGGTCGTCCGCAAACTTTGCGTCGCGCAGCAGTGTGTCGGTGGAGGCGAGCACCGGTGCATCTTTGACGTGCGCGCCGCAGCGAAGTTGCGAAGTGGGATCGGCGAAGATCGGCCAGCCTGCAAGCTGGCCCAGTTTCGCGATGACGCTCGAAAGTGTCGGAGAAAGATCGAGGGGGCCGCAGGCGATCACGCCTTGCGGCTCGCGTGCGATCCAGTCTGTGAGTTTTTGGATCTGTGCTTCACTCGCGTGCGTTTGTGCAGGCGTGGCAGTACAAAACGGCTCGGGTGCGCGGCCGTCGCACGCCAGCGCATCGAGATCCTGCGCCAAATCTCCGTCGATAAACTTCGGTTCGAGCGGTTCGCGAAACGGGAAGTTCAAATGCACCGGGCCGCGCGGATGCGAGGTGGCTTCGAAAACCGTGCGGCAAGCAAGCTTGCGCACAGAACGCAAAATTGTGTTGCTTGCTTCCGGCAGCGGCGCTTCAGCAAACCAGCGCACGTGACTACCAAAGAGATGAATCTGATCGATGGTTTGGCCTGCGCCGCAATCGCGCAGCTCCGCCGGACGATCCGCGGTGAGCGCGATCAGTGACACACGCGCGTGATAAGCCTCAACGATCGCCGGCAAAAAGTTCGCAGCCGCCGTGCCCGAAGTGCAGAGCAGTGTCACGGGTTCGCGCAACGCTTTCGCGATGCCGAGCGCAAAGAACGCGGCAGCGCGCTCGTCGAGATGCATCCAGAGTTTGAGGCCGGGTGTGTTTGCGGAGGCGACAAGAAGTGGTGTAGAGCGCGAGCCCGGGCAAGCGCAAACGTGTCGCACGCCCGCGCGTGCGAGTTCTTGTGTGAACGCAAGCGCGAACGCGGCATTTCGATTCGGAGCGTTTCCGACGGAGAAACTGCGGCTCATGTCTCGATCTCCAAGAAGGCGAGTAGCGAAGCGCGAAGTTTCAAGCGTGTTTCTTCGAGTTCTTGCTCGGGATCCGAACCCGCGACGATTCCTGCACCGGCGAAGAACAACGCTTGAGTGGGCTTTAAGAGTGCGCAACGCAGAGCAACGGAAAAGTCGCCGCTGCCGTTTGCGTCGAACCAGCCTACGGGGCCGCCATACCAACCGCGTTCGAGTGCTTCGTTTTGTGCCAGCCAGTGCATGGCTTGTTTGCGCGGAGTTCCGGCTAGGGCGGCTGTCGGATGCAGTGCCTCGACGAAATCGAGCACCGTGTGCGAGCGCGCGGCGCGGCCCGTGATCGGGCTGTGCAGATGTTGAATCGCGTCGAGTGCGAGCACGCGCGGCGAATCGGGAATTTGCAGCGAGTCGCAGCGCGCAGCGACTGCATCGCGAATGCTTTGCACGACAAGCGCGTGTTCACGGCGTTCTTTGAGACTGCTTTCGAGTTTGCCGCGATTTGCGGCGTCGGCCTCGGGCGTGGCGCCGCGCGGCGCAGATCCTGCCAACGCATCGATGTGTAGATGGTCGTCTTCGAGCGCGACCAAACATTCCGGGGTCGCGCCAAGAAACGTGTCCGCACCGCTCGCGACCGCAAAAAGTGTACATTGCGGATAGGTTGCACGTAGCTTCTTGAGCATTCGCGCCGGGTCGAGCCCCTCGCGGCAGAACAGCGTCGTTGAGCGCGCTACGACGACTTTCTCGAGTTTGCCACCGTCGATGGCGGCAAGTGCCTTGCGCACGATCGCAAGATAATGCTCGCGCACCGCCGGGCTCGGCTCGCGCTGCGTTCTTGCGAGCGGAATCTCGTGGAAAGGATCGACGGCGCATGCGTCGTGCCGAAGAAGGTCAAACGGAACGAAGCTATGCGCATGCTCGATCGCGGCATTTTCCGTCGTGGTGCGCGTGCGAGTTGCCGAAGATTGCGCTGCGTCGGTGAGGATGGCTTTGTTCTGTGCAGGTGCCGCAATCGTCCATTTCAAAATTTGCGTCTGACGCTCTTCGAGACGCAACGCCAACTCTTCGAGATCGCTTTCGGTTTTCACCCGAGTTTGCAAGAGGAGCCACGTCGTGGCGCCATGCTTTTCGATCTGCACTTCGGGCAGGAGAAAACGTGCGGGTGGAAACGCATTCCAGAGTTGCGAGCGGTGCGATACGGATTCGAAGGCAAAGCCTCCGACAAATTTCGGTGTCGGCTGCGATGCTGCTTTTGCAGAACATTCGGTTTCGCTGCGCAGGAGCATATTTTGCAACGCTGCTGCGGCTTGTTCGCGAATGGCCGCAAAGCGATTTTCGCCATTGGCTTCGATCTGTATGGCTGCGCCGAGTCCGAGCAGGCCCACGCGCAGCGAAGGTTTTTCAAAGAGAAAGCGTTCGGTATCGACGGTGTTCGTAAAGAGAGAGGCGAGATTGAGTTCGGGCGCACGAATCGCGTAGCTCAGCACAATCGGCGCATTGGTCGCTTGTGCGAGCGCATGCGCATCGGCGAGTGCGGCGCGCAAGGGCGAGCCATTCGCAGCGGAGCGGTTTTTTGCGAGAAGGCTCACTCCAACACTCCTGTGAGTAGCTGTGCGGCGCCAAAGAAAAATTTCTTACGCCTCACTTCCTTGAAACCCGCTTGCTTGAGGCTCGCGAAGAGCTGCTCGTCCGGCGGAAGGTATGCGACGGATTTCGGCAAGTAGCGATAGGCGGTGCGATCCGAGAGAAGTCCACCGACGAGCGGCACCAGTTTCTTGAAATGCAGACAGTGCAACGCGCGCAATAGCGGATGCGTGGGCTCATAGACTTCGAGCAGCGCAATCCGCCCGCCGGGCCGCAACACCCGCGCCATTTCTTGAAAGACGGGATCAAGTGACACAAAATTGCGCAATGCAAATCCGCACGTCACGGCCGTGGCGCAGCGATCGGGAAGAGGCAGATTCAATGCGTCGCCTTGCGCGAAACCCGCATCGATCTTGCGGCGCCTTGCGCCAAGCAGCATTTCGAACGCGAAGTCGATGCCGACGACTTGCGCACCGCGCTTGCGTGCGAGATCCGCGAAGTCGCCCGTGCCGCACGCGATATCCACGACGGTGTCACTTGCGTCGACGCCGAGGATCGAAAGCGAGCGGCGTCGCCAAAGTTGATCCATGCCGAAGGTGAGCAGGCGATTGAGCAAGTCGTAGCGAGGCGCGATGCGATCGAACATGTTTTGTACGGCTTCGCGCTTGCTTGCACCGACGGGAAGATGGTCGAGATCCATTTTTATTCCTTTGCTTTTCCGTCGGCAAGAGTACGGAGCTGAGGGTCGGGGTGGTGCGTTTCCGGCGCGTCCGCAAAGCGCTGCAGTGCGCGACGGATCAACGTGCGTTCGAAATGCAAGGCGACGAGATGCGTAATTTCCGGAAGCAGAGTGTGGAAACGATCGAGTGCGGTTTCGACGGCCTGCGTTTGTGTAGTGTGCATTCCCAAAGTAGGTGTCTCGGCAGTGGCGTTTGGCAATGCAGCCTCACGCGTTTCGTGCACGCGACGAATGTGACGATCGAAAAGATCCACCGCGCGCTCCGTCACTTCTTCGATCGAATGCGCGTGATCACGAGAAAGTGTCACCAATTCGTCGAGCGGCAATCCCGACTCGACGAGCACGCGGCCGGCGCGAAGCATTTGCAAGTCGGCCTCGGTGTAGCGAGCTTTGCTGTCCACTGCGATCGGTTGAATCAAGCCGGCATTTTGCGCGACATCGAGAAGTGTCTCCGGGATCGCGGCCTCGCGCAAAAACTCCTCGCGCGAATACAGCCGCTTGCCGACTGACTCCTTCACGAGCGCCGGCAAAAGCTTCGCATCGAGGCCCGCAATCGGCGCGCCCTGCGGCGCGTCGAGCATGCGTTTGATGATGGCGAGCGGCAGGCCATCTTCGCTGAGTGTGCGAATGCGCTGCAATTGCTTTCGATGTTCTTCGCTGTACAGCGCGATTCGTCCCTGGCGAAGCGGCGACGCAAGCAAGCCTCGCCCCTGATAAAACCGAATGGTGTCGATCGAGATGCCCGCTACTTCAGCAAGCTCCTCCACGCGAAACCTCGCACCCAATCCTTGGCTTGTCGTTGCGGGAAGTTGCAGCTCGGCTTTCTTTTTCGGACGCGCGCCGCGCTTTGACTTCTCGCGCAAGGTTCGGCGAATTTTGCGCTCGCGGCGCGGGGTGGTTGGAGTTCCTGTTGACATGGGGCCCGACTGTACGAGTGATCACTCGAATTGTCATGGCTTTCGTAGGATTGAGCGGGATTCTCCCCATCTTCTTTGGAAGAAGCATTCTCGCGATACGCATATTTTCGCTCAAGATGCGGATTTTAAACATTATTTCGGAGTGCTAAAAAAAGAAACCTCTGCCCACGTTGATCGCCAGAGGGCTACGCGGCGCGCAGGGAAGACCTGCTAGGATTCGGGCGCTTTTGTAGCAGACGCAATGATTCGGGCGAAAAACAAGTCGCTGGTCGCGGCAGGTGGATGCGCTGTGCAGAACGTGACTCAAAAAAGCGTAGATGCTTGTCTAGCCGTATGGCACGAAAGTGAGCCTGGGGCGACGGGAAACGGGGAGTAGGATGGCGACATCGCGAATCGTGATCGTGGGCGGCGGACTCGTCGGATCGACGTTGGCGGAGAAACTGGCGCAGGACGGCTTTGATGTGGCCTTGATCGAACGCGACGCAAAACAGGTGCGCAATCTTTCGGACGCACTCGACGTCCAGGTGATTCCCGGCAATGGTGCCACAGTTTCGTGTCTGCGCCGCGCAGGGATCGAAAAGGCGAATCTCGTTCTGGCGGCGACGAATTCGGACGAAGTCAATCTCGCGGTCGCCTTTCTTGCAGCCTTCCTTTTTAAAACGCCGCGCATTATCACAAGATTGCGTAACCCGGATCACGCCGAAGGGTTCGATCTGATTCATGCGATTCATCCCGCAGATTACATTTTGGTGAATCCCGAGGCGGCGGCGGTCGATCGCATTTTCTCGCTACTCGAAGTGCCGGGCGCGATCGATGTGGTTTCGTTTCTCGATGCGCAACTTGTGGTGGCCGGGTTTCGCATTGCGCCGCATTCGGATTTCGTGGGGCTGCGCGTTTCGGATTTGCAATTGATGTTTGCGCAAACACCGACGGTGGTTGTGGCCATCAATCGCCACGACGATTGGATCATTCCACATGGAGCCGAAGAGATTCATGCGGGTGATCTTGCGTATTTCGCGATCGCACGTTCGGATCTCGAGGGCGTGCTCGAGTTGGTGGGTTCGGGACACGCGCGGCGTAACAAAATCGTGGTGGCGGGAGCGGGTTGGATCGGGCTCGAAGTGGCGCGACGCCTCGAAAAGACGGATTACAAAGTGGTGTTGATCGAATCCGATGCGTTGAAGGCGCAGCGTGCATCGGACGAATTGAAGGATACGATCGTCATTCACGGCGCAGCGACGGATCCGGCGTTGCTCGAAGAGGAATCCGTCGAAGAGGCGGATACGTTCGTGGCGGTGACGCCCGATTACGAAAACAATCTCGTCGCGGGACTTCTTGCCAAACGCATGGGCGCGGGGCGCACGTTTGTAATGCTCGACAATCCGGCGCTCGTGCACTTGATTGACGAGGTGGGCATCGACGCTGTGATCAGCCCGCGCCAGCTCGCGATCGGACTGACACTAAAACATGTACGTGGGCATACGGTGCGCTCGGTGGCGGCACTTCTCGAAGATTGCGTCGAGATTTTTGAAGTGGATGTGAGTGCAGGCAGTCCGCTCGCGGCGCATCCCATCGCTGAGCTTGGGTTGCCGCGCGGTGTTTTGATCGCGGGACTTTTGCGCGCGGGGCAGTTGAGCCTGCCGCGTGGAGGCGATTCGATTCTGCCGGGGGATCGCGTGATCTTCGTAACCAAGCCGGAACAATCTGCAAAATTCGCGGCCTATCTCGCCGGCTGAGTCGCAATCACGCATTGCCTACTTGGCGATTTCGATCGACGCCTTCCTCATACACTTCCAAGGGTCAGCAGGCGCTCGCGCTTCGTAGAGGATGCGGCTTGCGTCGAAGAACACTTTTTTGAGTCAGCAACACACCGGGTTTGCGCGACGCTGTGGGCGATCAAGCGAGCTTCGGTGGCGCAGGCGTGTCGCTGAGAGATGCGAGCTCGGGCAAGATTTCTTCGACGAGCTGTTGCGTGAATTCGAGAGGGTCGCGCAGCGGCGAAAAAAGGAAGTGGCGTGTGCCGGCGGCCGCAAACTCGCGCATTCGCGCCAAAATATCGTCTCGCGTGCCAAGCAGGCAGTAACGCTTTGCTGCGTCCTCAAAAGGTGCGCGATAGATCGCGCCGAGTGCGTTTGCGGCATGGCGATGCGCAGCCTCGAAAGACTTGTCGAAAACCGTGAAGAAAAGGCCAGCGGTCCCAAACGGGCGGGTTTGAAACTCGGCTTCGCGTCCGGATGCGGCTTGTGAAATTTTTTCGAGGTTTGCGCGATAAAACTCCGGTGTCACCATGTGCGAGATGTAGCCGTCGCCGAGCTTTCCGGCGCGCACGAAGGCGACCGGCTTGCGGCCGCCGACCCAGATCGGAGGGCCACCTTGTTGCACGGGACGAGGATGCAACGCGATGGGGCCAAACTGGAAATGTTGTCCTCGGTGTTCGACACTGTTTTGTGTCCATAATTCTTTGAGGAGAGGGATGGCTTCGTTTACGCGGCTGCCGCGCTCCGCAAGCGGTACGCCGCAAGCTTCAAACTCCGGCGGGAATTCGCCACCCACGCCAACGCCGAGGATGAGTCGCCCCGCCGAGAGCAGATCGAGTGTCGCAGCGGTCTTTGCGGCGAGCACCGGAGGGCGCAGGCCAAGCAAATAGACGCAGGTGCCGAGTTGCACGCGCGTCGTTACGCCCGCAAGAAAATTCAACACGCTCAACGAGTCGAGCACCGGCACATGGAAAGCGACGTGATCGCCGACCCAGATCGAATCGAGCCCGCCCGCTTCGGCAAGCTTTGCTTGACGGGTGAGAGCGACGGGGTCAAATCCGCCAGCAATCACACCGCAACGTATTTTTGTGTCGATCGGAAGCCGCATCTGGAGTTTCCCTTCTTGGTTCGCGATTTGTGATTTTGCGGATACGGTATGTCTGCAGGAAGAGAGGAGTGGTTTTTCACAAGGAGATTTTTGCGTCGTGATTTCGTGTTGGAGTGAGCTTTCGGTTCGCTTCGATGACTTGTCGCGAAACAAAGACGCAGTTCGTTCGACGCAAATGTGGCTCACCGGAGAAAATTTCTCGTCGTTGCTCGTAGATTCCAAACAAAAAATAGTCGTGTTGTTCCAGGTGTTTTTTCAATTCTTCGAAGGGAACGTGATGCGTGTTGCGCGGGTTCATGCCTGCTTCGACCTGGACAAGATCGATGTTTTGTTGTGCCAGCATTTTTTCTGCTCCACGCAGGACGTCGAGATCCGCGCCTTCGGTATCGATCTTGAGATAGTGGATGTGTGAAATCTTTTCGGTGTCACAGAAGTGATCCAGGGTTTGCTGCTCCACCGAAATCGTTTTTTCCGAATCGGCAGGCTCGCCCGTGGAGACAAGACGATTTGAGGGCGACGTTCCCAGGGCGAGCATGGAACACTGTCCTGCCCGGGAGGCGAGAGCGAGCGGCACGCAACGAACGCGTGCGAAGTGTGTCAGGTTTTTTTGAAGTTGTTTGAAAGTCGCAGGCACAGGCTCAAAAGAGACGATGCGGGCCGAGGGAAACTTTTTAGTGTACTCCTGAGCCGATTGTCCGATGTTGGCGCCGACGTCGAAAAAGATCTCGAAGCGTTGTTGGGGTAAATCCTTTGCGATGTCGTGGAAGACATCGACGCCGCGTGGCAGCGAACGGAAGATGTGGTTTCCGGTGGCGCGCCCGATCCATTTCCAAAGCTGACCTTTGAGTCCCATTTTTGATGCGCTTTCTCAGAATGTGTTTTTGCAGAAGATCGTATTGCGACTCGGGTTTCGATCTGTGCCGAACGATAGGCCACCCTCTATCGCCCGAGAAATACATCCTCAACACTTTTTGCGGCAGATATCTCATGGGTTGAGTTGCGTATTTCGAGAGCCTTCCATCCATTTCGTTTTCGGAACCTTTTCGCAAATCAGGGTGGATGTTTTCCGTCGCTGGAAAATGCAATTTGCATTCGGAAAGCGAAATGAATCCGGGCCTCCTTAGTGCAAAGGCAAAAAGGGCAACCATTGCTGAAAAAATGCAATCGCTTCGGGGCTTCGTTCCATGGCAGAGATGACGTATTTTCCGACGGCACCGCCACCGACGGCGTAATAGCCGGCCGCACCGCCACCGACGGCCACGCCACCGACGGCACCTCCTCCGAGAGCTACGCCGCCCACCGCAAGACCGCCCAAGGCGAGTGCGCCGAGAGCGCAACCGCCGAAAGCAACGAGGCCCACAGCGCAGCCGCCAATGGCAATGACACCGACGGAAACGCCACCGATCGCAAGGCCGCCTCGCGCGGTGTCGCCGATTGCCAGAATGCCCTTGGCGTGCCCACGCATTTCGCCTTTTTCGAAATCGGGCCCAATCGCGATGTCGAACAACGGGAGTCCCAAAAATTGTTGCGAAGAGCGCTTCCGAATTCCGAGATGTATTCTTTGCGTTTGCATGGGTAGCCTTTCTTCGATTGACTCAAAAAAGTGTTCTTGCATGCAGTGCTAACTGGATTGCGATTGTATCGTGATCTCGCTCTCGCATGCGTTGAAAAAAGCGAAATGCTGCGTTTGCGAGGAGCGCGTCTTCGCGTGAGAAGTGCCCCTTTGTCGGGATTGATCCTGCAGCGCATTTGCAAGAAGGTTTGCTTTGCGTGTGCGAACGAGACGCGGCAGCGAAACGTGTTGCGGATGCTGCGCAGTCGCAGTGCTCGCATTGTGGATGCGGGATCGCAAGAGATGCGCATTTTGGACGCGTGCGACGGATGCTATGGCGCCGTCTCGCAGTCAACTTGTCGTTGTGTGCAGGCAGCGAGTTGGTTACCCCTTAGCGCCCGCGTGGCGAACCGGCGCGTTTTGCAAGGCGCGAAATCTCCGCATGCTGTCGTTGCCCAGCGCGACGCGCATGCGGAAGTAGGGGAAGTATGGGAAGTGCGGAGAGGCAACACGGATGCGTGCCGCACCGCGATCCGGCTCAAGGGAAGTGCGGCAAACGGTTGTAAGACTGCAAAATCGCAGGCGCGCAATACGCAAAGCAACATGCAAATCGAAATTGCAAACGCAGGACACAAACGCGAGGGCGTAAAAACAAGGAGACACAGAAATGCGTTTTTTGCCGCAAATTTTTGAAAGAAATCGCGCGTGGGCGGAGCGTCAGCGCGCGCAAGATCCGGAGTTTTTCGAGCGGCTTTGTGCGATTCAACACCCGTCTTATCTCTGGATCGGTTGCGCCGACAGTCGCGTGCCTGCGAACGAAATCGTCGGCATGGCACCCGGCGAGCTTTTCGTACACCGAAATGTGGCGAATGTCGTTTGCCGCGAAGATCAAAATGCGTTGTCGGTATTGCAATACTCCATCGACACGCTGCATATTTCACATATTATTGTGTGTGGTCATTATCGTTGCGGAGGTGTGCAGGCTGCATTGGGTCCGCCGCTCACGCAGCCGCTCGAAGGCTGGATCGCGCATATCCGCCGCGTGCGGGAAGAACACGCGGCAGAACTCGCTGCGATCCCCGATGACGAGGCACGCTGGCATCGCCTTTGCGAACTCAACGTGATCGCACAAGTGCGTATCCTGGCCGAAACTCCGACGGTCGTGAATGCCTGGAAGCGCGGCCAAACGCTCGATATCCACGGCTGGATCTACGACCTACACGACGGCCTGTTGCGCGATCTCAACGTCAGCCTCAACGGCGTGCCAAAATGATTCTTGTTGTGTGATGCTGGACGAGTGCGGATTTTCGTCCGGCACCGCACGATTTTCTCCTTTGCAATCTTGCTGTCACCGTCTTTCTTCCGTCGGAGCGAAGCTGCATTTGACGACGATCATAGACCGAGGCGCTTGGCGAGATCTTCGTAGTTGGGTACTTCGGCGTAGAGAAGCTCGAACTCGCGGCGGGCAGCTTGCGCTTCGCCGCGCGCTTCGAGGACGAGCGCATGTTCGTAGCGAAGCGCATGGACGAACTCTGGCGAGCAGTCTTTCGTGTGACGGAGCACTTCCTTCGTTGTGGCCAGTGCAGCGTCGAGAAGCCCGAGTTTGCGCAAAGCTTTGGCTTTGTAGAGCAGCACGCCGGTGTGCAAGAAGCTTTCGCAGGCGACACCCTCGGAGGCTTCAACGATCTTTTGACATGTTTTTGTGTCGTCGGGATACGTCGTAGAAAGAAGTTCGACGAGCGAAAGTTTGGTCACTACGTCGTCGGGATGAAGAGTCTGTGCTTGTTCGAGACACGAAATTGCGTCATCGAAACACTTTCTCTCTTGAAAAATTTCCGCCAGCCCGAGCAAAATGGCGTACGAATTGGGCTCGAGATGCGCCGTGATTTCGTCGGTGATGGGCAGCACCATCTCGATGTGCAAGCCGTACTTCGCGAAGTGTTTGCCAAGATCGGCGGGTCGTTCGAGGGCTGTCTTCCAGAAGCGCTCGGCATCTTCGAAGCGCCGCGTGCGCACGGCGAGCACGCCCGCCAGATAAGCCGCATCGGCGATATGCAGCGCTTTGCTGAGGTGCACCAGCGCGCGCTCGGCATCCCCGCGCACATACTCGCGGCAACCGTCGATGAAAAGTTCCTCGTCGTCGGAGGTGACGAGGCGTTCCAGGAAATCGAGTGTGAGACGATCTTCGATTTGCGAGGTCTTCCCCGCTGCGGTGGTGGTTTGCGGTGTGAGCTGTTTTGCACCAAACGCACGTGCCGGTTGCGCCACAGTCGTCGGAGAGGGCGCCGGTGCAGAGCCCGAAGTTGCGACGGATGGCGTGGCTTCCGACGCACTTTCTTGTCGCGTTGAGGAGGAAGCTTTTTTGGCTGTTGGAAAACGTTGCGTGTAGGAAATGCCCGTGCCGGGAATTCCAACGGTGGTGCGCGTGCCGCGTGGCCCCATCGTGATCTTTGCACCGCGCGGCCCCACGGAGATCGAAGCTCCTGATTTGCTGAAATTCAAACTGATGCCCGGCAGCAGTTGCACCCGTCGAAAAAATCGAAAACCCATGGCCAAGCCTCCCCGGAATACATTTTTGTGTGTAGCGTGATGCCTGCATAGTCTAGAAGATTTGCGTTGCGATCGTCTATCGCAAAGTGTGGATGCTGCGTAGCGCAGGCCGAGCCCGAGCATCCTCTACGCATCCACACGGGCGGTTCGCCGAAAAAGGGTGGCAAGCGAGCAAAGCCAGAGAGTGCGTCGCGCACGCTCTGCGCGCGTCGGCGTTCGCGCAAAGCGCGTGGGTTAACCCAGTAATTTTTTCCGAGGAGTGCAACGTCAAGGCTGCGTGCGTTGGCAACGAGTTGGCGAAGGTCGTTGAACTCGGGATCGTTGCGAAGGAGATTCAAGGAGCCTCTGATCAATTTCGCTTTCGAAAAACGAGTTGACATTCTACCGACGGAAAACATCAACCCTGATTCGCGGAGAATGAAATTGATCAGAGGCTCCTTAAGCAACGTGGGCCTGAGTTGCGGAGGAGACAAATTTTCGTGTAATGCGCGATCAGTCCTTGCTTCAAATTTTTGTCCGGCGAAAATGGAATCTTGTTCCGTTCAATTTGGAATGAAAACGCGGCGAATCCGGAATGAAGCGCCGTTCATTTGGGTTCAAAACAGCGAATTGGGGAGGAAGAACGGCTTTCGCGGCGCCGTGCCCGCTGCGCGAATGACGGGGAAACGGCCAGTTGCGGTACTCAGTGTCCTGAGTAAAATTACTCAATATGTTGAGTAAAA
>JADFDR010000024.1 GCA_018262735.1 Geobacter sp. | reverse complement strand
TCCAGTGCATAGCAAGTGGTCCCCTGAATCGACGCGCGCGGCGTACTGCGATCGAGGACCACGATCTTCACCTGCGGCGCATGCCGCTGCAGCGCTTCGAGGACCCGCCGCCCCGCAAAGGTTCGAATTCCCGTGATTGCGATTTTCAAGAGCTACCCATTCTTTCGTTTTCTCACACGCACTCGCCTCGACTTGCTTCGCTTGCCTGCATGCGTCCCCCTTTGGAGTGCATGCCGCCTCGCTCGATCCATCCCGTCTCGCTGGCTTTGCAGCGCCGCACTCTACCGTGCGCAAGGCCTACCGACCTTACTTGTGCACTCGCCGAAGGCCCAGCGTTATTTCACATCGCCGCCGAGGCGCGACTCCCAAAAGTGCACCACTTCGCGCACCGATCTGCGCACCCATTCAAAGCTCGCACCACACCTCGATCACGCACGCGGTCCGTCTAGCCTCGACAACCTTCTTCCGCCTCTCGATCGCCCAAGACTCAACCTCCGGGCAGACGCTCACTCCAAGTTTCGACTCCAAAAAAGGATTCTTTTTGCACCAATTTCGACCCGGATACTCTTCGAAAAAACTCGAGCACCTCGATTCCCTCAGGGGCTATAACAGGTTTCAAATTATTTTGGCTTAAGGTGGGATAAAGTGGTACCGAGTGGTATGATGTGCCCATAAATTCTCCCGAAGTGGAGGAGAGGACCATCGATGTTTCGCGGCCGGTTCGTTCATACGATCGACACAAAAGGGCGGATGAGTCTGCCGGCGGGTTTTCGAAGCGAAATGCAAGCACGCAGCGAAAAGCCCCCCATTCTGACCAACCTGCTCAACTGTCTCGCGCTGTATCCGCACGAAACGTGGCTCGAAGTCGAAAATCGTTTGGCGCAAGCTTCGCAGTTGCGCCCTGAAGTGCAGTCGATACAACGCTTTTTGGTGTCAGGCGCTTCCGAGTGCCCCGTCGACGGACAAGGCCGCATTTCGATTCCTCAATATTTGCGCGAGTACGCTGCGCTCGAACGTGAAGTCACGATCGCCGGCGTCGGGCCACGCATCGAGTTCTGGAATAAAGCGCGCTTCGATCAAGATCTCGTCGTGACACAAGATCGTTATCACGAGATTAGTTCGGTAGTGGCGAGCTTAGGATTGTAGCGAATCCAAAAGATGCTTTGCAAAAGCACAGGGCTTCGCGGGGTGTCGCAGAAAAGAGTCACAAGCCATCAACGAGTGCAATGGGGTGTTCCCGAGGTGTTTTGGAAAAGTGTGAGAAAGCAGGTGGTTACTGGGGGGTACGACGGCTTTCTCTATCCAATCATCTCGGGGCACCCCGATGCTCTCGGCGTTTTTCTTGGGGTCAAGTGGAGGGACCCGCGCGATCATGCGTTCCTCGTTTCAACATCAACCCGTTCTCTTGAACGAATGTCTCGAGCTGCTCGCACTCAAGCCGGGCGCGCTCGTCCTTGATGGCACCGTCGGTGGCGGAGGTCACGCTGCGGCGATTCTCGAACGCACGGCTCCCGACGGAAAACTGCTTGGTCTTGATCGCGATCCTGCCGCGCTTGCCGCTGCGGCGCAAACCTTGGCACGATTCGATTCCCGTGCTGAATTGATCCACGCCTCGTATCGTGACATCGCGCGCATTCTCACAGAGCGCAAACTTTCCCATGTCGATGGCGTACTGCTCGATCTCGGCGTCTCCTCGCATCAAATCGATATGCCGCAACGCGGCTTTCGTTTTTCCGAAACTTCGAAACAAGAAATCCCGCTCGATATGCGCATGGATCCGCAGGCCTCTTTCAGTGCCGCAGACCTTCTTGCACACGCATCGCTCCAAGAATTGCAGGAATGCTTTCAAAACTACGGCGAGCTGCCCGGATCGCGACGCCTGGCCACGGCCATCGTCGAAGCACGTCGCCATACACCGATTCGCACGACGCGCGATCTTTTGGAAATCATCCACACTGCGCGAATCGGAGGCGGCCGTAAACACAATCCTGCGACACTCGTGTTTCAAGCACTGCGCATCGCAGTCAACGATGAATTGCGCACCCTCGAACAAGGCATTGAGGCCATCCTCGACGCACTTGGCCCGGAAGGCCGAGTCGCCATCATCGCCTACCACTCGCTCGAAGATCGCATCGTGAAGAATCATTTCCGCAACGCGGCAAAAGGTTGCGTCTGCCCGCCGCAATTTCCCGTCTGCCACTGCGGTAAAAAACCGAGACTGCGCCTCGTGACACGCAAGGCTGTTACTCCGACGGAAAGCGAAATCGCAGGCAACCCTCGCGCTCGCTCCGCGCGCCTGCGCGTCGCAGAAAAACTTGCGGAGGTCGCATGAAGTTTCGACTCCATCTTCAGCGCCATTTGCACAACTTGCTCGGCGCCAATACAACACCGCGCACAGCTGCATCGCCGATCGATTTCACAGGCATCGATTTCGCAAGCCCTGCCCCAAGGCGTCAATCCAAACCACTCTACGGGGTGTTGATCTTTCTTGTCTTGTTTGGATCTGCGTTGTCGTTGCTCGTAATGCGCGTCGAAATCATCCGCCTGCGCTACGAGCTCGCAACCTCCGTCCAGCACGAACAAGAGCTGCTTGCCACCCAACGCGAACAAACGGTCGCCGTGCGAAAACTGCGCGATCCGGTGCGCTTGCGCCGTTTGGCCGCAGAGCGCGGACTGGCCTACCCCGAACAAATCATTCGTGCACCCCGCGCCCCTGTTTCGCCATCGGAAACTGCACCATGAAAAAGAACGATGCGCAGAAAACCTCCCGGCGATTCTTGATCGTGCGAAACTGCTTTTTGGGCTTGCTCATCCTGCTCGCCGCACGCGCTATACACTTAACTGTGATCTCGAAGCGCGGTGCCGTAAAGGGTCTTGCGCAAGCTTTCACGTCCTTCACGATTTCTCCCGAACGCGGATTGATCGTCGATCGCACCGGCGCCGAGCTTGCGGTGAGCGTCAATGCTCCGTCGATCTATGCGGTGACAGGGGAAATCCAAGATCCAAAATCCGTTGCAAAACGAATCGCGCCGATTCTCGGCATCTCGCACACACAAATTGCAGAGCGCCTCACGGCTCATCGCGGCTTCACGTTTTTGAAACGCTGGGTCACGCCCACGCAAGCCAAGAAAATTGCAGAGCTCGATTTGCCAGGAATCGGCATCGTCGAGGAACCGCATCGTGTGTATCCCTATCGCGAACTTGCCGCATCGCTGATCGGGTTTGCAAACATCGACGGACAAGGCGTACGCGGTATCGAAGAAGCACAAGACGAATGGTTGCGTGGCAACGCGCGCAAAATTCCGGTGGAACGCGATGCACGTGGTCGATTGCTCGCCATGCCCGGCACCGATCCACGCGCGGCCGCCGGCGGTGACATCATGCTTACGTTGCACGCTGCGATGCAGGCAGATGCCGAGGCTGCCCTCGATGCGGCACTCGAAAAAACCGGCGCGCAAAGCGGAATCATCATCGCCATGGATCCCTACACCGGCGAGCTACTCGCCATCGCAGAGCGACCCACTTTCGATCCGAATCGCTTCCGGGAAATTCCTTTCGTGCAAACACGCTCACGCGCATTTCTCGACGCCTACGAACCCGGTTCGACAATGAAGGCATTCCTCGTCTCTGCGGCGCTCGAAGAAAAAGCAATTCGCCAAGACGAACTTTTCGACTGCGAGCAAGGAAGCTACCGCGTTCCGGGAAAAACGATTCGCGATCACGATCCGCATGGACTCCTCGATCCACGCGGCATTTTGCAGGTTTCGAGCAACATCGGCTCCATCAAAATCGCAGAACGTTTGGGTTCCAAAAAGTATTACAACGCACTGCAAAATTTTGGATTTGGGCGCAGCACCGGAAGTGGTTTCCCGCATGAATCGTCAGGAATGTTGCGGCACTGGCTCAAGTGGCGTCCGCTCGATCAAGCAAACGCCGCCTTTGGCCAAGGCATGAACGTCACGCCGTTGCAGCTCGCGGTTGCCGCATCCACGCTCGCAAACGGCGGAATGCACGTCGAACCGCGTCTGATCGCAGCAACGCGACAACATCGCTCCAACAAGGACACCGCACAGGAAGATGCACAGGCTTGGCAACCGCAAGCCTCAACGACACCAACTCGTGTCATTCGAGAATCGACAGCCAAAAGTGTCGTTTCGATGCTCGAATCGGTCGTCAGCGCCGAAGGCACGGCACGTCGCGCCGCATTGCGCGACGTACGTGTCGCCGGAAAAACCGGCACCGCGCAAATCCTCGACTCCTCGACGGGCACCTACTACCAAGACCGCTATTCCGCCTGGTTTTTTGGCATCGTTCCGGCAGATGCTCCCAAGCTCGTGATCGTGGCGCAACTCACGGAACCACAAGGAATTCAACACACCGGCGGAGATGTTGCAGCACCGTTGTTTGCAGAAGTCGCGGCCGCACACCTTGCGAAGTTCGATATTTTAACGCGACCCGAACCCAAGCCGAAGCTGTGGCGCAACCTTGCAAAGCAGCCTCCTCTGCGCAAAACCGACACTGCAACGCGTATCCCGGCGTCCCCAACCGAGGCAGTCACTTCGAGCAACCGGCAGGACAATACCAATTCGATCTACGTCGGCGCACAGGAGAAAAGCTGATGCGACTCGCGACGCTCCTTGCGGCCATTCCCGATGTCTTTCATCCGCAACTCCTTGCCGGCGTGAATGGCAACAACGATCCCGTGATTCGCGGCATTACGTACGATTCGCGCACCGTCGCACAAGGTTCTCTTTTCGTAGCGCTGCGTGGCAGTGCGGTCGACGGGCATCGCTATCTCGAACAGGCTGCTGCACTCGGTGCCGTAGCATTTCTCGTCGAAGAAGCACCTCAAAAGGCGACGTCCATCCCGCTGATCCGCGTAGCGGATACGCGACGCGTGCTCGCCTATCTCGCAAATGCATTCTATGGCATGCCATCTCGCGAACTGACGCTCATCGGTGTCACAGGAACGAATGGGAAGACCAGCACGACCTACCTCGTCGAATCGATTCTCAAAGCGGCCAAACAAAAAGCAGGCATCATCGGCACGATCGAAATTCGCTACGCCGATCAGCGTCAGCGCACATTGAATACCACGCCGGAAAGTCTCGACTTGCAACGCACGCTGCGCAGCATGCTCGACCGGAAGGTGCAGGCCGTAGCAATGGAAGTTTCCTCGCACGGCACGCAAACCGGTCGCGTGAACGGATGCGTCTTCCAGATCGCAGCCATCACGAACCTCACACAAGATCACTTGGATTTTCACGGCACAATGCAGGAATACTGCGCAAGCAAACGGCTGCTCTTTTCGCAGCATCTCGCCAAGACAGGGACAGCGGTCATCAACAGCGACGATCCGTCGGCGGAAGCATTTCTTTCCGCTGCGCGTGAAACCGGAGCGCACATCCTGCGCGTATCGCGCGACGCAAAAAGTTCCGCCGAAATCCGGCTCGAATCCGCTTGTGTTGCACTGCACGGAACACAAGCCCGCATTCATACACCTATCGGTGTACTTGACGTCACGCTGCCTTTGATTGGTGACTTCAATCTCGAGAACACGCTCATTGCAGTCGGCATCGGCGTCGCTCTCGGCATTTCTTCCAGCACAATCGCGCAAGGCATTCGCGAATGTCCTCAGGTGCCCGGGCGCGTCGAGCATGTCGTCCTTGAAGGATCTCCTGCGCCGACCGTACTCGTCGATTATGCGCACACGCCGGATGCCATTGACAAACTTCTGCGTACCGTGCGCCCTCTCACCTCTGGCAAATTGATCACCGTCTTTGGTTGCGGTGGCGACCGCGATCGCAGCAAGCGACCACTCATGGCCGAAGCCGTCGCACGCTGGAGCGATCGCGCCATCGTGACCAACGACAACCCGCGCACGGAAGATCCAGACAAAATTCTTGCAGATATCGTTGTCGGGCTCGGAGATCTCGCACGAGTTGAAGTCGACGATTTTGCAAAACGCGAAAAAGTGTATGTGACGATTCCGGATCGACGTAGCGCAATTCAACTCGCCATCACCTCAGCCGGGCCGCAAGACACCGTGCTGCTTGCCGGCAAAGGCCATGAGGATTATCAGATCCTCGGTCATGAGCGTTTGCCGTTTGACGATCGCCGGGAAGCCCTGCGCGCACTTCGCTTGCGGAGCACACCATGAGCCTCGCATTTTCCGTCGGAGATGCTTTGCGATGGACACACGCCTCGCTTCGTCAGGGTGATCCTGTGGCTTTGCTTCAAGGCGTTTCGACCGATACGCGCACGCTCGCGCCCGGCATGCTCTTCATTGCGATCCGCGGCGAAAAACACGACGCGCACCAGTTTCTCGCAACTGCCGTCGAACGTGGTGCAAGTGGACTCTTGATCGAGCGAGATCAAACCAATCTCGCAACACTACCGACACACGTCGCCATTCTTGAAGTCGACGACACGACGCACGCACTCGGCGCGCTGGCCGCAGGACATCGGGCAACCTTCGCAGGGCCGGTCATCGCCATCACGGGCAGCAACGGAAAAACGAGCACAAAAGAAATGTGCGCAGCAATACTTTCTGTGGCTGCGCCGTGCTTGAAAAACGAAGGCAATCTCAACAACCAATTTGGATTGCCTCTCACCTTGCTGAAGCGAAGTGGCGAACAAAAGCGCCTCGTCGTCGAGATCGGCATGAATCACGTCGGAGAAATCGCGCCGCTCGCCGCGATCGCGCAACCGACGATTGCCATCATCACCAATGTAGGAAGCGCGCACTTGGGACATATGGGTTCGCGCGAAATCATCGCCGAAGAAAAAGGCGCGTTGATCGCCGCGCTCGCCACCGACGCCACCGCGATCCTCAACGCCGACGATCCACTCGTGATGTCACAAGCACCGCGCACCCGTGCACGCATCGTTACGTTTGGGCACAGAACGAAGAATGCCGATTTCCGGGCCGAAGAGATTCGGTTCGAACCGACGGGACATTTCCGCTTCCAATTGATCACACCGCAAGGCAAGCGCACGGTGCGCGTGATCGGTCTTGATGAGATTTGTATTTCCAACGCACTTGCTGCGGCTGCGGCTGCGCAAAGCGCCGGCATCACGCTCGAAGAAATCGAATGCGGCCTTGCCGCCTATCGCCCGGCACACGGACGAATGGAAATTTTGCATCGCAGCGACGGTGTCACGCTCATCGACGATACGTACAACGCCAATCCACAGTCGATGGAAGCGGCACTCAAAAGTGTCGCGCGCCACAAGGGCGCCCAGCGTGCAATCGCCGTACTCGGCGACATGGGCGAACTCGGCGACGATGCCGGCACAGCTCACCAAGCGCTCGGCCAACTCGCTGCACGCCTGGGAATCGACTTTCTGATCGTGCTCGGCGAATACGCGGCACAAGTCCTTGATGCCGCCAAGGCTGCAGGTTTCCCTGAAAATCACGCCCGCCTCGTGCAAAATCACGAAGAAGCCGCCGCATACGTCGCAACTCTCCTGCGCCCAGGCGACTGGGTTTTGGCCAAAGGCTCGCGTTCGATGCGAATGGAGCGCGTCCTCGAAGCACTCGCCGAGGAGAAAAAGTAGATGCTCTACTACCTACACCAATTTGCGTCGGATTTCAGTCCCTTCAATGTTTTCCGCTACATCACCTTTCGCACGGGCGCTGCAACGCTGACAGCCATTTTCCTCTCGTTTCTCCTCGGGCCGGCGTTGATCCGCATGCTCGCACGATTGCGTGTCGGACAACCGATTCGCGAAATTGGCCCCGCGCATCAGGCCAAGGCCGGAACACCGACGATGGGCGGCTTGCTGATCCTGCTCGCCTTGATGGTGTCGGTCCTGCTTTGGACGGATCTTTCGAATCGCTTGGTATGGATGGTTGTCGGTCTCACGCTCGGATACGGCGTGCTCGGATTCATCGATGACTATCAAAAAGTCACCAAGCGCCACAGCGCGGGCATCCGCGCGCGCACGAAACTCTTTTGGCAATTCTTGATGGCGTTTGGCGTTGCGACAGCGCTCTACTACAACCCGAGTTTCGATCAAGAACTCGCCGTACCCTTCTTCAAAGAGTTCACGCCACACCTCGGTATTTTTTACATCCCGCTCGCAGCGTTGATCATCGTCGGTGCAAGCAACGCCGTGAATCTCACCGACGGACTCGACGGCCTTGCCATGGGTCCGATCATGATCACCGCCGGAACCTTCCTGCTGCTTTCGTACGCGGCGGGGCACGCGCGCATCGCCGAATATCTCGCGATCAAATCTGTCGTCGGCAGCGGTGAGCTAGCGATCTTTTGCGGCGCGCTGATCGGCGGCGGCCTTGGCTTCCTGTGGTACAACACCTCGCCCGCGCAAGTCTTCATGGGCGACGTGGGATCGCTCGCACTGGGCGGCGCACTCGGCACGATCGCAATCATGATCCGTCAAGAAATTTTGCTCGCGCTCGTCGGTGGCATCTTCGTCATCGAAGCGCTCTCAGTCATGATCCAAGTGTTTTGGTTCAAGCTCACGGGCAAGCGCGTCTTCTTGATGGCGCCGATCCATCACCACTTTGAAAAGAAAGGCTGGGCGGAACAACAGATCGTGGTGCGATTCTGGATCGTCTCCGTGATCCTCGCGCTGCTCGCGCTTTCGTCCTTGAAGATACGCTGATGGACACACTGCACGGAAAACGCGTCCTCGTTCTCGGGCTCGGCATGAGCGGCCGCAGCGCAGTCCTGTTCTGTCATGCACGCGGCGCGATCGTTACGGCTTGTGATGAACGCAACGCCGAGCAACTTCCCGGCATCGACGCACTTTCGAGTTACGCAACTTTGCGTCTAGGGCAACCTTTCCCCGATCCTGCGCAATACGATTTGATCGTACCGAGCCCCGGCGTTCCAACGACGCGCTATGCAAATTGCCACAAACCCATTTGGGGTGATCTTGAACTTTTCTACCGTGCGTGCAGCGTGCCGATCGTCGCCATCACGGGCACCAACGGAAAATCCACAGTCACCACACTCACTGACGCCATGCTGCAGGCCGCAGGAATGCGTAGTGCCTCCGCGGGAAACATCGGAACGCCCGCACTCGAACTGCTCGACACACAGCTCGACGCGATCGTCCTCGAAGTCTCCTCCTTCCAGCTCGACACGACAGAGAACTTTGCGCCGCATGTCGCCGTACTCTTGAACATCACACCCGATCATCTGGATCGACACGGATCGTTTGCCGGCTACGTCGCCTCGAAAGCACGTATCCTCAAAAACCTTTCTGCAAACGACTTTGCCGTGCTCAATTTCGACGATGAAAACGTGCGTGCACTCGCCACACAAACGCGCGCCAAGGTGCTTGGCTTCAGCTTGAAAGAGTCCGTTCCCGACGGAGCGTGGTGGGATTCGAAGTGCATCGTGCTGCAAACCCAAACGGGAACGCAGCGCTTTGCACTCGACGGCATTCGCTTGAGTGGGTTGCACAACCTCGAAAACATTCTCGCCTCACTCCTTGCCGCTTCGGCGATGGGCGCCGAGCCGCAACGCGCCTGGAACGCACTCGCCGATTTCTCCGGATTGCCGCATCGCACGCAGTTCGTCGCGGAAATTCGTGGCGTCACCTTCATCAACGACTCCAAAGGCACGAACATCGGCGCCGCAGCGCGTGCAATCGCAAGCTATACACAACCTGTCGTATGGATCGCCGGAGGCAAAGACAAAGATCTCGATTTCCGCACGCTCGCACCCATCGTCAAAGCGCATGTGCGCCACACCGTTTTGATTGGCGAAGCCGCTCCCAAAATAGAACGAGCACTCGCAGATGCTTCCCCAATGCATCACGCCAAAGAAATCTACACTGCAGTGCGTCAGGCCTTTGATCTCGCAAAGCCAGGCGATGTCGTCCTGCTCTCGCCTGCTTGTGCCAGTTTCGATCAATTCAAAAATTTCGAAGATCGCGGAGAGCAATTCTGTGCGGCCGTCAAAAATTTGGAGTGCGAGGAAAACGCAAAATGAGCGCAGCGAACCTACCCGAAAAAAGGTCGCATCCGGCATCGCGTCCGTCGGTGCGAATGCGGCTGCCCGACTATTCTCCCGAAGCCCTGCTTCTCGTGTCCGTGGCACTCCTGATCAGCATCGGACTGCTCATGATTTACAGCGCATCGTCGCCGCTCACTCCCGATCGCTTTTTACCGGATCACTTTGCGAAGCACTTGATCGCCGTCTCGATCGGTGCCTGCTTGACATTCTGCACGAGGAAACTTCCTCCGCGCTTCTGGGAAAAAGCCTCACTGTGGATTTGGTGTTTCGCCGTGCTTTGTCTCGCGATCACGATTTTCATGGGCACGACCGTCAACGGCGCGAAGCGCTGGCTCTCCGTGCCCGGCATCGGATTCCGCTTCCAACCTGGCGAGATCGCAAAATTTGCGACACTTCTTGTTGTTGCTCATGTCCTTGCCCAACAAAAGTCGTTCCACCCGGCAGGCCTACGACACTTGATTACTCCGACGCTGTTGACCGTGATTCCGGCAAGCTTGCTCCTCCTGCAGCCCGACCTCGGCAATACCGTTTTGCTTTTTGCGGCAGTTGGCATCTTGCTCTTTGTCGCAGGAACACCGATACGCTTTTTTGTGATTCCGATCGCTCTCGGTGTCACCGGCATCACGTTTTATAGTCTGCTCAATCCCTACGCATTCAATCGCTGGACAGGCTTTCTCGATCCTTGGGCAAAATCGCAAGCGGAAGGTTTTCAACTGGTGCAATCCTTCGTGGCATTCGGACGAGGCGGTTTTTCCGGCGTCGGTCTCGGCAACGGCCATCAAAAACTTTTCTATCTGCCCGAAGCTCACACGGATTTCATCCTCTCGATCGTCGCCGAAGAGATCGGTCTCGTCGGTGTGCTCATCGTGATTCTCTGTTTCTCCGCCTTGCTCATCGCCGGAATCCGCATCGCGCAGCGTGCAAACACGCGATTCGAATCACTCTGCGCATTTGCACTCACCGTTTTTCTCACGCTACCCGCGATCATGAACATCGCAGTCGTGATGGGCATGATCCCGACCAAGGGTTTGACACTCCCTTTCCTGTCGTACGGGCGCACCTCTTTACTCGTTTGCTGTTGTGCACTCGGCATCCTGATGAGGCTTGCGCACCAAAACAGCGAGCGACACGCAAGCAGCGCAATCAACACATCGAAGCGAGGAATCTTCTCAGCATGAGCGACAAAGCGTTGCGTTGGTTGATTGCAGGCGGAGGCACCGGCGGACACGTAACGCCGGCACTCGCGCTTGGCGAAATCATTGCGGAGCGCGGTGAGGAAGTGCTTTTCCTCGGCGCCGATCGAGGGCTCGAAACGCGCCTCGTGCCCGCCGCAGGCTTTCGTCTCGTCACGCTCCCAAGTTCTCAGTTCATGGGAAAGAGTTGGCTCGGCAAAGTTCGCGCACTGTTCGAATTGATTCGCGCGGCATTCCGTGCTGCACCCATCTTGCACGAATTCCAACCCGACATTGTTATTTCCGTCGGTGGATATGCTGCGGTGCCTGCGGTGCTGGCTGCAAAGCTGCAAGGCATCCCGCTTGCGATCGTCGAGCCCAACGCAAGACCAGGACGCACGAATCGCATCAGCAAATGGTTCGCCACACGAATTTTCGTCGGATTTGATGCCGCGATCCACTCGATGAAACGCCTGGGTTCCTCGAAACATATTCGTGTCTTTGGAATCCCGTTGCGCAAAAATCTCATCGAATCTTTTCTCGAACATTCTGCGGCGGCACGACGCGACCCCGAGCCACCGTATCGATTGCTTGTTTTTGGCGGAAGCCAAGGTTCGCGCCAGATCAACGAACTCCTGATGGACACCCTGCAATCGCTGAGCGCGCTTCCGCTCGAGATTTTCCATCAAACGGGCGGTAGCGATTTCGATCGAGTCAAAAAAGTGTATGCCAACGCCAACATGACGACGCACATCGTACCGTTCGAAACGAATATGCCAGAGCGCTATCAGTGGGCAGATCTCGCCATCTGCCGTGCCGGAGCACTCACCGTCGCAGAACTCAGCATGGCAGGACTGCCCGCGATCTTCATTCCGTATCCGCACGCTGCCGACGACCACCAAACAGCAAACGCTCAAGAACTCGTTGCTGCGGGTGCGGCGCGCTGCCTGGACGCAACGGCCGCGACGGGAAGCTTGCTTGCGCAGACCATCACCGAGCTGCTGACGGATCGCGAAACGCTGCGCACGATGAACAAGAACGCATCGGGGCGCGCGCGTCCCGATGCAGCGCACGAAATCATCGCGGAGTGTGTACGCGTGGTGCGTGCCTAACGAAATGAAAACGCCCGCTCGACGGACGTGAAACCGCATCGACACCTGTTGCAAGGGTCGATACAGAAAGTAGAGGAAACGTGTTTCGACGCATTCAACGCATTCATTTCGTCGGTATCGGCGGTATCGGCATGTGCGGACTCGCCGAGCTTTTGCACAATCAGGGCTATCGCATCAGCGGTTCGGATCTCAAAGAAGGTCCGACGGTGCAGCGACTGCGCGCACTCGGTGTCGAAGTGCAAATCGGCCACAATGCCTCGAACGTCGGTGGCGCCGACGTGGTCGTGTATTCCTCGGCCGTCCGCAAAAACAATCCTGAACTTCTCGAAGCCGAAAAACTCAAACTCCCCGTGATTCCGCGCGCAGAAATGCTCGCCGAGGTGATGCGCCTCAAAAACGGAATTGCCGTCGGTGGCAGCCACGGCAAAACCACGACGACCTCGCTCATCGCACATCTTTTGCAAAGTGCCGGACTCGATCCGACGGCAGTCATTGGTGGACGCGTACGCGCCGGCGAAAGCGACGCCACGGGTGCACGGCTCGGCAGCGGCGAATTTTTGATTGCGGAAGCCGACGAAAGCGACGGATCGTTCTTGCGCTTGAGTCCCGTGATTGCAGTCATCACGAACATCGATTCCGAACACCTGGATCACTACGGAACATTCGAAGCCGTGCAAGAAGCCTTTGTCGCATTTGCAAATCGAATTCCTTTTTGGGGATTGTCGATCGTGTGCATCGATCACCCGGGCGTGCAGGCGATCTTGCCGCGCCTTACGCGTCGCACGCTCACCTACGGCTTTTCTCCGCAAGCCGACCTCAGCGCAAGCGATCTCGAAATTTGTGATGGAGGGACACGATTTCGTGTACGTCATCATGAAACAGAACTCGGCACGCTGTGGATACCGCTCCCCGGCAAACACAACGTCTTGAATGCGCTCGCTGCCCTCGCTGTCACGCTCGAACTCGAAATTTCCTTTGCCACGTCCGTCACGGCCTTCCGGAGTTTCCTCGGCGTCGAACGACGCTTCGAAACCAAAGGCGAGGTCGCAGGCATTCGCGTCGTCGACGATTACGGGCATCATCCTGCCGAAATTCGCGCCACGCTTGCCGCAGCGCGCGAAGTCCAACCCAAGCGCGTCGTCGTCATCTTCCAACCGCATCGCTACACGCGCACGCAAAGCTTGTTCGAAGATTTTGCTACCGCATTCCACGACGCAGATCTCTTGCTACTCACTGAAGTGTATTCCGCCGGCGAAGATCCAATCCCTGGCATCGACGCAGCGAGTCTCAGCAACGCGATTCGCGCACACGGACATCGCCACGTGCAGTGCGTGCCCGATCTCGACAAAACCATCGACGCCCTTTTGCCCGAGTTGCAGACGGGAGATCTCGTCATCACCCTCGGTGCGGGAAGCGTCTCGAAGCTCGGCCCCGTGCTTTTGCGACGATTGCGGGAGGGTGCCCGTTGATCGAGAACTCCCTCAAAGAGCGCTTCGTCGAAAAGTTCCAGCACCGCGTGCAATTCGACGTGCCTATGAAGCGCTACACATCTTTGCGTGTAGGCGGGCCTGCCGACGCCATGCTTTGGCCCGAAAATCGCGAGGAGCTGAGCGAAGCTCTGCGGATTTGCGCGCAACACAAAATTCCGGTCACGGTCATCGGTGGCGGCTTCAATACGATCGCGACGGATGCGGGTATCGACGGCGTCGTCTTGCAACTCAAAAAATTCCGCAAACTCGAACTCGAAAGCGACAGCCTGCTCTATGCCGAAGCCGGCGTTTCGCACCATCGCATCACGAAATTCTGTAGCGAGCAAGGTCTCGGCGGACTCGAATTTTGCGCGGGCATTCCAGGCACGGTCGGAGGCTGGCTGATCATGAACGCAGGCATCGGCGAACGCGAAATCAAAGACATCACGCATTCGATCGAACTCATGGAACCCAACGGAAGCGAAGTCCGATGTTTGCAACGCGCGGATCTCGACTTCCACTATCGGCACCTCGCCAAGCTTGCGCCCGGCACGGTTCTGCTCGCTGCACGATTCTCCGTCGAATCTCGCGATACGCAGCGGATTCAAGACGAGGTTCATCGCCTGCAAACCCGACGTGCTGCGACACAACCGCTCGACATCCCGACCTGCGGATCGGTCTTCCGAAATCCACCCGGAGATCATGCAGGTCGCCTGATCGAAGCCGCCGGTCTCAAGGGCGAACGGGAGGGAGATGCAATCATTTCCCAAATTCATGCAAATTTTGTTGAGAATAGAGGCAAGGCCTCAGCGACGGACCTTCTCGTGCTGATCCAGCGCGTGCAAGAGATCGTGGCGCAAAAGACAGGAATTCAGCTCGAACCCGAGGTGCGCATCGTAGGGAGGGAAGAATGATGCGGAGCCTACGCAAAACGGGCCGACGCAAATCGGCACGAAGAAAAAGCGGACAAGGCATTTGGGGTCAACGCAAAAAAGTGTCGACCCCGAAACCCTTGCGCTCTCAAAAAGGATTGCTGCGGAAGCGAGGTGTCGTGCGCACTCGCATCGAGAGAGCTTTCGTTGCAAGCGGCGCGTTCCTCTTGCTTTTCTTTCTTGCGTCACAAACGCTTGCCCCCACCTTGCCCGATCTACTTTGGAACGGGGCCGCCCTTGCATCCGTTGTCGTGCGCGGAAATCGGCAAGTGCAAGCCGACGAAATCGCACGCTGGACCGAACTCGCTGCGGGGACGCCTCTTGCAAGCCTGGATACCGCTGCCCTGGAAGCCAAGCTCGCAACACACCCGCGTGTTGCAAAAGCAACCGTACTACGACTCTTTCCCTCCAAGCTTCTGATTGGCGTGCAGGAACGTATCGGTGTGATTTCCGTCATTTCCCCCACGCAAGAAGTGTATGTCGTCGACGCGAACGGCGTTGTCTTGGATCGCGCGACGCCTCTCGAAATGTCAACACTTCCGCGTGTCATCAGCGACCAACCGATTGCTCTGCAAGATGCCAATCCGACGCTCGCCGAAGGCATTGCCTTGCTTGCCGCAGCGCGCGAGCAGAACTTGCCCGACATCGCCGAACTCTCTTTCTCGGCTGCCGAAGGCCTGTCCTTCCGCTTCCGTGACTCGGCTTCAAAAATTTTGGTGGGCCACGGTGCTGTGCGAACCAAGCTTGCACAAATGGCGAAGCTCGCCGCAGTGAATTTGCCGGAAACGGCGAATGCGACCTTGATTGATTTGCGTTTCCAAGACCGTGCGGTCTTGCGAGCGGAAACACCTCCCAGTGAAACCCAAACGGCAGCAGGTCCGTAAGACCAAAGGATCAAATCTGTCGTAGGAAACACTCTGCGGTGTGATATACGAAAACGAAACAAGCAACCAAAGCGGCTTGGGGGCGTGGATACGCTGCTTGAGCCCAATGCGAAATCGATCGGGAGATCCGGCGATTTCGGTAAGGAGAAACAAAATGTCTCGCAATGAAGATCTGATCGTCGGTCTCGATATCGGAACAACCAAAATTTGCGCTGTCGTCGGAACGCGTACCGAAAAAGGCGTTGATGTCATCGGAATCGGCATGACACCTTCGCGCGGGCTGCGCAAAGGCGTTGTCGTCGACATCGATTCGACGGTGGAATCGATCAAAGCTGCCGTCGAAGAAGCCGAACTGATGGCGGATTGCGAAATCTCTTCGGCCTACGTCGGTATCGCCGGCGGACACATTCGCGGCTTCAATTCGCATGGTGTGGTCGCGGTCAAGGATCGCGAGGTGCGCGAAAGCGACGTGAAGCGCGTGATCGACGCCGCGAAGGCCGTCGCAATCCCGATGGATCGCGAGGTGATTCACGTACTTCCGCAAGAGTTCATCGTCGACGATCAAGACGGCGTCCGTGAGCCGCTTGGCATGAGTGGCATTCGTCTCGAAGGAAAAATCCACATCGTGACCGCAGCCGTCACGAGTGCACAAAACCTGGTGAAGTGCGCCAACCGCGCCGGCCTCAACGTGATCGACATCGTACTCGAACCCCTCGCCTCCGCCGAAGCCGTGCTCACGCGCGACGAGCGCGACCTCGGTGTTTGCTTGATCGATATCGGCGGCGGGACGACGGACATCGCGGTATTTGGCGACGGATCGATCAAACACACGTCGGTGTTAAGCCTCGGCGGCTACCATCTGACGAACGACATCGCCATCGGATTGCGCACTCCCTTCGACGAAGCCGAACGCATCAAAAAGAAATACGGCGTCGCAGCAGCGCGGTTTTTGTCCGCAGACGACTACATCGCCGTGCCGAGCGTCGGCGGCCGCCAGCCGCACGAAATCTCGCGCAAGTTCCTTTGCGAAATCATCGAGCCGCGCCTCGAAGAAATTCTGGTCTTGGCGCGCAACGAATTGGTCAAAGCCGGTCTGCAAGGAAAAATCCCGTGCGGCGTCGCCATCACCGGCGGATCGGCAGCACTGGAAGGCATCACGGATCTCGCAGAAGAAGTTTTCGAGGCCCCGGTGCGCTGCGGTGTACCCTGCAACATCGGCGGCTTGCAGGACGTGGTGCAGAGCCCGATGTACGCGACCGGCGTCGGCTTGATCCTCTATGGCTTTCATCAAAATCGCAATCGCTCCCAAAAACAATTTCGCATCCGCGACGAGTCCATTTTTGGCCGCGTGAAACAGCGGATGCGGGACTGGTTCTATGGCGAGTTCGAGTGATCGGAAGCAAACACAAATAACTCCTCAAGAAACAAGAAGAAAAGGCTTGCAAAGCGCGAGAGAAAACTGCACAAAATTGTGCACTCCATGTTAGGTTTTCGCCAAGAAGGCATGCCCATCGCAAGCGGGTAGCGCGAAAAGCAACACGGAAATTTGTATGAGCGGTTCCAAGCTGAGTTCGGTGGATTCCACCGACGAAAAACTCAGCACCGGGAGGGAAAAGAAAATGGCCAACACCCACGACGAAATGGAAAAGAAAGCGCCGGCGAAACAACCGGGCTTTGAACTGCTCGAGATCGATGCCGACGACGATCTCGGTTTCATCGACTTCGATGATGCCGAGGATATGCGCGCCTCGATCAAAGTCATCGGCGTCGGGGGCGGTGGCGGTAACGCCATCAACACGATGATTGAAAACGGTTTGCGTGGCGTCGACTTCGTCGCGGTCAACACCGACGCACAAGCACTCGCATACAACAAAGCGCCGGTCAAAATCCAACTCGGGCCGCGCGTGACGCGAGGCCTCGGTTGTGGCGCCAATCCGGACAAAGGCCGCGCCGCCGCCGTCGAAGATCGCGAGCGCCTGCGCGACCTGCTCACGGGCACGGACATGGTCTTCGTCACCGCCGGACTTGGCGGAGGCACCGGCACGGGAGCGGCACCGATCGTCGCGGAAGTCGCTCGCGAAGTTGGCGCGCTGACCGTTGCCGTCGTGACGCGTCCCTTCCCCTTCGAAGGCAAAGTCCGCGCACGCCACGCCGAGCGCGGCTTCGAGGAATTGCATCAAATCGTCGATACGCTGATCACAATCCCCAACAACCGCCTCCTTGCGTTTGCGGGCAAAAACACCAAAATGCGTGACGCCTTTTCGCTTGCGGACGACGTGCTTTTGAATGCGGTACGTGGCATTTCGGATCTGATCACCGTCCACGGCCTCATCAATCTCGACTTTGCCGACGTGCGCACGATCATGAATGAAATGGGCAAGGCCCTGATGGGCACCGGGCTTGGCGAAGGCGACGGTCGAGCCGCCGAGGCCGCGCGCTGCGCCATCTCGAGTCCACTCCTCGAAGATGTGTCGATCGAAGGCGCGCATGGCTTGCTGATCAACATCACCGGCGGCGAAGACATGACACTGTACGAAGTAAACGAGGCCGCCTCGCTGATCCAAGAAGCGGCTCACGAAGAGGCCAACATCATCTTTGGTGCCGTGATCGATCCGAACATGCCGAAGGAACAGATTCGTGTCACCGTGATCGCAACCGGGCTCGACGACAACCGCCCGCGCCGCGCTTTGCCAAAACCCGAAACGCGTGAAGATCTCAGCAGCATCAAGCCACCGTCGAACTGGGCCGAATCGGCGATGTCCGCAGCGCCCGCTGGGATCACCATCAACACCGCGCAGCAACCTGCCCCGGTGGCAGAGCTGAGACCGCGCACCACAAACGCAGAGTTCAAGCCTCTGACACGCGAGGAGTTCATCTCTCCGTTCGAAGACGAACTCGATGTTCCAACCTTCCTGCGCAACAAGAAGCCCCAGCAAAACGAACGC
>JADFDR010000023.1 GCA_018262735.1 Geobacter sp. | reverse complement strand
GTTATCCATGATAGCCTCCTTCTCGGTCGCCCTCTCGAAACTCGAACATGCATTCAAAAAAACGGGCGAAATGCGTTTCGCACTTCGCCCGCAAACGATCTCAAATCCGTATCGACGACTTAGAGCTTGGTCACGAGAAAGAGCGCGTAGAGCGTTCCAGCGAGCGCGCCACCGTAAGCGAGTAGCGCGATCAACGAATCTCCCGCGCCGCGCAAGAGATCCTTCATCACATGACGAATGTGATGTGCGCCTTTCCACAGCGGGAAAATCGTCAACAGGAGCAACACGACCTTGCCGATTGGGTTCGCGAGCAAGCCCGCAATTCGCTCGTAGCTAAGCGCGTCTTGATTCGGCAACAAGACCACGCCAAGGATCACACCCGGAATGAGGAGCGATCCCAAAATCATTCCATTGCCGAACAAAAACCAGAGTACGGGTTCAATGCGATGCAAAAAATGCTTCACAGGATCTTCCCCCAGAGCAAAGCGGCAATGCCGATGTTCACGACGATCATGCCGGCGTAAAACACGATGTAAAAGAGAGCATCCGGCGGAGACTTCATCGGCCCGATCTTGCGCGGTTGCGCCGGACCAAAGAACGAGAAGAAGCGCAGCCCGACCCAGATGAACCAAATCAACGCGACCGCGTGATAGACACGCGACGGTGTACTCTGGAAACACTCGAGAGTTTTCTGCCATTCCTCCGGGCCGCGCGATAGCGCGCAGGCGAGACACAAAATCATCAGGGCCGCGAAGAAGTAAATGAAACCCGACGCACCGAACAAGACGTATCGCAAAAGACGCGACTGTCCGGCCCACCAGCCTTGCGGCATCGTCGGTGGCGCGGTGCGCGTTTTTTGCGGAGCCTTCGGCACCATCGCTTGGGGATTTGCGGGAGAAGACATTTAGCGGCCTCCCTTCTTCGGTGAAACAAAATTGCGTGCCCAGTGAATCAAGCCCAAAAACTTCTCGCGTTGAATCGCAATCGCGGGATCCACATCTTTCGGACAAACTTCACTGCATTCATTTGCGAACGTGCAGTCGTACGTTCCACCGACACCGAGCAGAATGTCGCGTCGCTCATCTGCTCCGCGATCGCGCGAATCTTCGTTGTAGCGATGCGCCAGTGCCAAAGCTGCCGGCCCGATGAAATCGGGATTCAGACCGATCTGCGGACATGCCGCGTAACACAGCATGCAGTTGATGCACATGCTGAACTGCTTGATCACGTTCAACTCTTCGACGGACTGCTTGTACGGTCCCGCCGCAATATCGTTCACGTCATCGCGAATGATCCACGGCTTCACCTTTTGGAATTTCTCGATGAAGGCTTCGAGCTCGACGACGAGATCACGCACGATCGGAAAATTTGCAAGCGGCGCAATCTCGACGGTGTCGCCATAGTCGCTGAGTGCCGTCTTGCAAGTGAGCTTCGCCTCGCCGTTCACGCTCATGCCGCAGCTTCCGCAAACGGCCATGCGGCACGAGCAGCGATGCGACAAGGTCGAGTCGACTTCGTCTTTGATGTAGTTCACCGCGTCGAGCACTTTCCAGTGCGGCTCGACCGGGATTTCGTACTTTTCTTTCCGGGGAACCGAGTCCTTGTCCGGATCGAAACGCGTAACGATGAATGTTTTCTTTTGTGCGCCCATTAGTACTTCCGCTCCTCAGGCTGCCACTTACCGAGCGTAACGGCCTTCTTGTCGAGACGCGGACCCGCCGCGCCGAAGTAACAAAGCGTGTGATAGAGATAGTTCTGATCGTCGCGGTTCGGATAATCCGCGCACGCATGTGCACCGCGCGATTCTTTGCGGCTGGCGCTGGAAACGGTCACTGCTTCGGCACAGTCGAGCATATTGCCGAGCTCAAGTGCGTTGATCAGTTCGGTGTTGAACACCTTGCTCTCGTCTTGCAAGCCGAGATCTGCGAAGCGTCCCTTGAGTTGCGCAACTTCCGCGACGGCCGTCTGCATCGTTTTTTGTTCCCGATACACACCGCAACCGTTTTCCATCGCTTGATTGAGCTCGCGCCGAATCACCGAGATTCGCTCGCCACCCTTCTTGCGACCGCGCAGACTTTCGATGCGCGCCACTTCGGTCTTGGCCTGCTCTTGGAGCACCGCTTCGTTTGCCGAGCCAGCATTCTTCGCGTAGCGCAGCGCTTCTTCGCCCGAACGCGCACCGAAGACCAAACATTCCGTAAGCGAGTTTGAACCCAAGCGATTCGCACCGTTGAGCGAAGCACAAGCCGTTTCGCCGGCGGCGTAGAGACCAGCAATTTTCGTCGCACCCGTAATATCGACATCGATACCGCCCATCATGTAGTGCACGACGGGGCGAATCGGAATCGGTTCCTTCACGGGATCGACACCGACGTATGTCTTCGAAAGCAAGCGCACGAACGGAAGCCGCTCGTTGATCTTCGCTTCACCAAGATGTGTCAGGTCGAGATTTACATACTCGCCGTAGGGGCCAACGCAACCTCGGCCGGCTTTGATCTCTTGATGGATCGCGCGCGAAATCATGTCGCGCGGGCCGAGCTCGGCCTTCTTGCCAAGGCCATAATCGCGCTCGACCAAGAAACGCACGCCGTCTTTGTCGCGCAAAAAGCCGCCTTCGCCGCGCGTCGCTTCCGTGATCAAGATGCCCGTGCCGGGCAGACCCGTCGGATGATATTGGATGAACTCCATGTCCTTGAGCGCGACGCCTTCGCGATACGCGAGCGACATGCCGTCTCCGGTCTTAATCGTGCCGTTCGTGGTGAACGGAAAAATCTTGCCCGCACCGCCGGTGCAGAGCACCACCGCGCGACCGCGGATCGTCTTGAGTGCGCCGGTGCGAATATCAAGCGACACCACACCGTGTACAGCGCCGCCATCAACCAAGAGCTTGGTCACGAAGTGCTCGTCGTAGCGCACGATGCGATCGTACTTCATCGAAGTCTGAAACAACGTGTGCAGCATGTGGAAGCCGACTTTGTCCGCCGCGTACCAAGTGCGCTTCGTGGTCATACCACCAAACGCGCGCGTCGCGACCGTGCCGTCCTCGTTGCGGCTCCACGGACAACCCCAGTGTTCGAGGCGCGTCAATTCCTTGGGCGCATGCTCGACAAAGTATTGGATCACGTCTTGATCGCCGAGGAAGTCGGAACCCTTCACTGTGTCATAGCCGTGCAGCTCGAGGCTATCGTCACTACGCGCTACTGCCGCAGCTCCACCCTCGGCAGACACGGTATGGCTGCGCATGGGATAAACCTTGGAAACCAGGGCGACGGAAATTTTCGGGTCGGCTTCGACCGCTGCAATCGCAGCGCGAAGGCCGGCACCACCGCCACCTACAATGATGATGTCGTGCTGGACGACGTCCATAAATCGACCTCTCACCTTTCATGAAACCTTTCATGAATCATCCCGCCGATGCCATGCGATGACATTGCCATCGTTCCCACGCAAAGGCCTGACTTCATGAATTCGCGGTGTTCTTCCATGAATTGAAAAACGCGCGAAGCCCAGGGGCGGCGCGCGGCCCCCGTTTTAACCAATTCTGGGTCAAACCGAAAGTCACAAACGGCACTTTGAAAAAATCTCAAAGAGATTTTGTATTCGTACCTTTGTCGTACTGAATCTCAGGCGGGCTCTTGTTGCGTCACGCAGTGAATCGCACCAAGCCCAAAGACGAGATCGGCGCATGGGATTCCGATGACTTCGTGCTTCGCAAACGCTTCTCGCAAAATGGCGAGCGCGCGTGCGTCACTCTTGGCCCCAAACACCGGCACGAGCACCGAGCGATTGGCGATGTAGAAATTGGCGTAGCTCGCCGGGCAACGCTGACCGTCGATGTAGAGATCGGGCGGCATCGGCAAATCGATCACATCAAGCGGTTTGCCCGCCTCGTCGCGGAACGAACGCAAGCGATCCCGATTTTCTTGCAAAACTTTGTAATTGTCGGCTTGCACATCTTCTTCCACAACCGTGACGACACAGTTTGGTGAAACAAAACGCGTGATGTCGTCGATGTGTCCGTCGGTGTCGTCGGCGGCGATTCCGTCAGCAAGCCAGAGCACATTCGTCGCACCCAAAAAATCTGCAAGCACGCCTTCCATCTGCTCTCGTGTGCGGCCCGCGCCGCGATTCGCGTTGAGCAGACACGACTCCGTAGTCAGGATTGTGCCGCGCCCGTTGCCGTCGACCGAACCGCCTTCGAGCACGAGTCCCGTCTCGAAGCGCGGGAGGCGAAGCGCTTCGGCCATCTTGCGCGGCACCTGCGTGTCGAGAGCCCACGGCCCGTACTTCTCACCCCATGAGTTGAATCCAAAATCGATCAGCGCTCGCTCGCGACCCTTTTCGGTGTCACGCACCACGAAAGTCGGGCCGTGATCGCGCGCCCAAGCGTCGTCGGTGGCGATGCGAAAAAATTTTACGCGCGCGAGATCCACGCCGTTTTGCGACAGCAGCGTTCGCGCTTGAGCTTCCATCGCCTCGCTACCGACGTTGATGCAAACCGTTTCGTTTTCACAAAGCGCGCGCACCATCGCCGTGTAGACCGGGAACACAAAATCGAGTCGGCCGGGCCAAGTGTCGGGGTTATGCGGCCACGAAAGCCACGTCGCCAAATGCGGTTCCCACTCTGCAGGCCAGCGATATCCGAGCGAAGTCGGAGTTTGCATCATGCTCCTTTGTCTACGAAAAAAGATCGGGGAGGTTTATGCGTCGCGAAAGCGTTTCGTGATCTCGCCGTAAGCATCGGTGCGGCGGTCGCGCAAGAACGGCCAGTTTTGCCGCGTATCTTCGATCAAGCCGAGATCGCATTCGACCACGAGCAATTCTTCGCGGTCCGACGCTGCGCGCGCGAGTACACGACCAAACGGATCGGCGACGAACGACTGTCCCCAGAAGCGAACGCCACCTTCCGCGCCGACACGATTCACGGCAACCACGAAAATTCCGTTTGCAATCGCGTGCGCACGTTGCATGGTTTCCCATGCAGAGTGCTGCGCTTCATCCATTTCCGCACCGACGGCAAACTGCCAGCCGATCGCCGTCGGATAAAACAAGATTTCGGCTCCCGCAAGCGCCGTGAGTCGCGACGCCTCGGGATACCACTGATCCCAACAAACCAGGTTCCCCACTTTTGCGTAACGCGTCGACGTTGCAAAAAATCCGAGATCGCCCGGCGTAAAGTAAAACTTCTCGTAATAAAGCGGATCGTCGGGGATGTGCATCTTGCGATATTTTCCGACGAGCGCACCGTCGGCATCAAGCGTCGCCGTCGTGTTGTGATACAAGCCGGGCGCACGACGCTCGAAAAGCGAAGCAACAACCACGACGCCCAATCGCGACGCGAGCTTGCTCAACGCATCGGTGCTCGGGCCAGGAATTGGCTCTGCCAAAGCAAAGCGTTCGTTCTCTTCGGACTGGCAAAAATAAAGCGAACGAAACAATTCGGGGAGACACACAATTGTGGCACCCTGCTTGGCCGCCGCTTCGATTTGCGCGCACGCCTTGGCAAAATTCTGCGCCGGATCTTCGACGCAGCACATCTGCACCAGGCCCACCTTCACGCTGCGTTTGTTCGAAATGTCATTCATTTTGGACATGTCCCTGGGAGTACGTCATACGAACTCCGTTTGCAAGGTCTGCACGGCACACGGGTACCGCGCAGCCTGCGACGCAAAGGCACTTCATGGATTTTTCACGGCATACACCGTCGGATTCGCGCAGTGCGGTAGCGGCTTTCCAGTAAGACCAGCCAAAAGATTTTCGACGCTCGCCGCCGTCATTCGTCTTCGCGTCGCGTCGCTCGCGCTTCCGATATGCGGCGCAAGCACGACGTTTTCGAGTTGCAAAAGCGGGCTGTCCGTTTCAAGTGGTTCTTGCTCGAAGACATCGAGCCCCGCGGCAGCAAGCTTGCCGCTTCGAAGTGCGCTAACGAGCGCGCCCTGATCGACGACGGCGCCGCGTGCCGTGTTCACCAAAACGGCACCCGGCTGCATCCGCGCAAGCGCTGCCTCGTCGATCAACTGCTTCGTTTCCGCACCCAATGCCACATGCAGCGAAACAAAATCCGATTCGGCAAGCAGTGTATTGAACGAAACGCACTCGACTCCCTCAACACATTTCGGTGTGCGATTCCACGCAAGCACGCGCATTCCAAAACCTTGCGCCCGCCGCGCGACAGCCTGCCCAATCGCACCAAGCCCGACAATTCCAAGTGTCGCTCCAAAGAGATCCTTGCCGAGCAGCAGATCCGGTTCCCAGCGCCGCGCAAGCGTCCACTGCCGTGTGCGCACGAAACGATCCGCCTCTCCGATGCGGCGTGCAGCCGCGAGCAGAAGTGCAAAGGCGAGATCCGCCGTCGTCTCGGTCAGAACGCCCGGTGTGTGCCCGACCGGAATGCCACGCTGCGTCGCGGCTGCAAGGTCGATATGATCGACTCCGACGGAGCAGCTCGCAATCACGCGCAACCGTGCGCACTGCGTAAGCAAAGCCGCATCGATGCGGTCGGTGAGCAAGCAGAGCAGCGCATCCGCTTCGCGTGCGCCGTGCAAAATCTCCTCTGCGGTCAGAATCGAAGAGTACGTTCCAATCGTCACGTCGCAGCTCGCACGCAAACGCGCAAGCGCATCTTCTCCAGGTACATTTCGCGTAATGAAAACGCGCGGTCGCATCACCGCTCTTCTCCTCGATCACGAAAGCAAGCCGCGCTCTTCTCGGGTACTTGCATGCTTCGCTGCACGCGCGCACTCCCAAGTGCAACCCAACGCAAGCCAACGCGCCCTCCCATTCTCATCCCTTCCCCATTCCTCTTCAGCACGTGCATGAAATTCGTGTCCGGCGGCGCAGAGCGCAGTCATTCACCACTTTTTATCGATTTTCTTTTCTATGTCGGTTCTATTCGCGCCTCGAGTACGCCAGTGCCTCAAAATCACAAAGCACGCTCTTTCGCACTCGAATGACACTCAAGCTCGAAGTACGTTTGCCGCAAAGTTTACGCGAGAATCCACACTCGACAGCCCGGATTTTCCACAACCCTCGGCTTGAACTCCTTTTGCGCTGGGCAATACTCCCCCGGTTCTTGAGGCTCCGCCTATAAGGGTGTGAAACAACAGCCTACGAAAACGCAGAACCAGCAAATCTTGAAAGTCTTGAAGGGGGAAAGAAGTTCATGTCGAATGCGGACGAGCACGAGATTTACCACTCCTGGAGTATTCGCTTTGCAAGATGGACGGTGCGCAACCGTGGCCTTGTTGGGACGATGCTCATCGTTGCGACACTTTTCTTTTTATACCCGATTGCAAACGCCATCCTCACTACAACCGGTCATCCGCTGCCGGGCCCGATCGTACGCATCGACGCAAGTGCGCGCTCGCAATGGCCCGATCACCCGTTCATTCACGCACAAGATCAATTTTCTTCCAAATTCGGAACCTCGTCGCTCGTCGCGATCGCCGTCACCGTCAAAGAAGGCACGATCTTCAACGAAGAGACCATCAAACAAATCGATTACATCACGAAAGCCGTCGATGGTTTTGGCTACGAAAGCCACACCAAAGAGCGCGAAGAACTGCGCGACAAACTTGAAAAACAAGGTCTGCTCTCGTCCAATGCGATCCTGCGCGCGCTCGACATCGCCTATCCGCCTTATCCGGTCAACCACTACCAGGTGAACTCCGTCACGCACAGCGGCACGCGCGTGATCCAGATCGAAGCCGATGGCTCGATCTCCTCGGAAGTCTTGATGAAAGAACCTCCGAAGACAGAAGACGAAGTCGCGAAGCTACGCCAAAAAGTGTTGCAAAACCCGCCCTTCATTTATGGCCGCTTGGTATCGCTTGACGAAAAGGGTGCGCTCATCAGCGCCGGCTTCATCACCGATCGCTTGAGCAACCGCGAAACCTACCAGGCCGTTTTCAAACACATCGAAGGCGTGAAGGCGCAAGTCGAGAAAGAGCATCCCAACATTCAGCTTTACGTCGCCGGCGAACCGATCGCCGTCGGCTGGATCATCAAGCACGCCTTCGAAATCGGCGTCTACGTCATCGCCACCGTGCTCGTGATCTTCATTCTCTTGCTCGCCTACTTCCGACGTTTGCACGGCGTGTTGATTCCCTTCATCGCCGCATGGACCACCGTCATCTGGGGTCTGGGCTTTACGGGCTGGGTCAAGATCACCTTCGATCCGCTGGTACTCGTGATCCCGATGATCATCACCGCGCGCGCCGTCTCGCACACCGTGCAAATGGCCGAGCGATTCTTCGAAGACTACGAACTGATTTTGCCGCGCATGAACAACGATCCCGAGAAAGCCAAGATCGAAGCCGCCGCGGTCGCGATGGGCGAGCTGATCGTGCCGGGTACACTCGGAATTGTCACCGACTTCCTCGGTCTGCTCGTCATCCTGATCACGTCGATTCCGCAGATGCGCGATCTGGCGATCTTCGGTTCTTTCTGGGTGTTCGCGATTCTCTTCACCGTCGAACTCTTGCACCCGATCATGATCTGTTACTTGCCGCCGCCGCACGACTCCCAGCACTACTTGCCAGGCTTTATGGTGCGTGCCATGAACCGACTTGGCGATTTCGTCACGGACCGCAAGGGCAAGTGGGCCATCCTTTGGACCTCGGTGGCGATTCTCATCGTCTCCTCCTTCATCACGTTCAAGTACTCGACGATCGGCGACGCAAAACCGGGCACGCCGCTGCTTTGGCCGGATCACGAATTCAACATCGCCATGGATCAAATCGCGAAGCGCTTCGGCGGTGTCGACGAGTTCGTGATTTATGCGAGTGGCGACCGCGCCAATGCAAGCGCCGACAACGTGCCGATTCGCGCCATGGAAGATTTCGAACGCTGGATGACCATGCACACCGATCTCGGCGCTTCCATCTCGGTGCTACCCATGTTGCGTCTCTATTGGCAGATGAATCACTACGGCGATCCGAAGTGGCAATTCATCCCCAACGATTCGAGCACGGTGCGCGGCATGATTTTCCAGTTGCGTCAAAGTGGGCCGCCGGGCTTCCTGCGTCCCTACATCACCGACGAAGGACAGAACGCAAACTTGCGCTTCTTCTATCCGGATCACAAAGGCAACACGATCGTCACCACCGTCGCGGCTGCACAAAAATTCATCGAAGATCACCCGATGGGTGAACTCTCGGTTCGTCTCGACAAAGATCGTGCCACTGCCGACGCGGGCTTCTTCGACCGCGAAAAGATTGCCGACAACTTCTATTACATGCTGGGGCCGCTCTTGCCGCCGCGCCATCACACCCTACACATTCGTGTGCGAGATGAAGCCACGAATGCATACCAACTGCAGGAAGTGAAACGTGCGAGCAAAGACGGCCTTCCGGAATGGATCGACGAGTTCCGCAAGCAGGCGATCGACGATTACGCCAACACCAAGAAGCATTGGCCCGTCGGCGAATACTTCTTCTGGCCGAGTTCGCTCGAAGATTGGGACAAGTCGGACGTCTCGCAGTGGTACGAGAGCAAGGATCTCGGCTTGCGCGCCGTCGCGGTAAATACACAAGACTTGATCGTGCAAGACTTGAAGTCGGTCGTGCCCAAACCGGAATACCAACCGACGAGCTCCTGGACGCGCGGCGTGCAGTTCGTGATGGCCGGCGGCATGATGGGCATCATCGCAGCGATCAACGACGAAGTGGAACGCGGACACATTGCGAACATTTCGCTGATCTTGCTCGTGATCTACGTCTTGCAAAGCTTCACGTATCGTTCGGCGTGGTCGGGCGCAATCATCATCTTGCAACTCTCGCTCGCAACGATGGTTTCGTTTGCCTACATGGCACTCAAGGGAGTCGGACTCAACATCAACACACTGCCGGTTCAGTCCGTGGGTCTGGGCATCGGCGTCGACTACGCGATTTACATCGCGGATCGTATTCTCGAGGAGTATCACGCCCTCGGTGATATCGACGAAGCCGTACGTCGCGCAATCCGCACCACCGGCATGGCGGTGTCGTTCACGGCATCGACGATCGTCGGCGGTATTGCACTGTGGAGTTTTTCGAGCCTGCGCTTCCAAGCCGAAATGGCGCAGCTTCTCGTGATCTTGATGGTGCTCAACATGATCGGTGCCATCACCGTCGTGCCGGCGTTCTTCTCGATCGTTCGCCCGAAACTGCGCACGGCCGTGGTGAAGGCCGAAGAACAAGCGCAAGGATAGACACCGATTTGTGTCCTACGAGCGACTCAAGGCGTCAGGCCTTGGGTCGCTCGTAGGGCAAATCGAGCAAGTGAAGAATGCGCGAAGCTGTTTCCTCCACCGCTCGACCTGAAATATGCACGACGCGCCAGCCGTGTTTTTGAAACAAGCGTCGCGCTCCGTCGAGTTCTTTTTGAATCTCCGAAAAATCAGAATAACCCGAGTACGCTTGCGCATCCGTGCCGAGCGTCCGTTCGCGCGTTTCGCGAATCGTCATCAAGGTGTCGGGTGAAATCATGAGCCCAAACACAATTTCGGGTCGTAGCGCCAGCAACTCCGACGGAAATACAGTGCCCGGCACGATCGGCACATTGGCGGTTTTAAAGCCGCGCTGCGCGAGATACATCGAGAGCGGCGTTTTCGAAGTGCGCGAAACACCGACGAGTACGATATCGGCATCCGCAAGATCGTGTGTGTTGGCACCGTCGTCGTGGCGCACGGCAAACTCGACGGCATTGACGCGCGCAAAGTATTCATCCGTATAGCCATGCAAAAAACCCACGCGGTGCAACGGTTCGGATCCAAGATGTTGCGCAAGGCGCAACACGAGCGGACTCAACAAATCCACCGTTTCAACTTGCTTCGCGACAGCCGCCGCTTGCAACGCGTGAAGTGCCTCTTGATCGACGAGCGTGAACACGACGAGCGCACCGACACGCGCCGCTTCGTTGATCAGATCGCGCGCTTGTTGGGGTTGGCGCAAATCCCCATAAGTGTGTAGGTGCCACGACGGACGAAACTGCACCAACGCTGCGCGCACTGCAGCCGTCGCAGTCTCACCCGTACCGTCCGAGACCACGAAAATACTCGCTCGCGCATCCGGATCTTTTTTGGAAGATTTTTTTGCCACCGAAGGAGCTTAGCGCGAAGACACTTTCCTCTGGGAGATCTTTTGCAAGGCGCAACACACGCACAAAGCAAACCTGTGATCTAGCAAGTGCGCTGCACGAAGCAGTGCTTTCGAAGTCCAATGTCGACGCGGTGCTTCGCTTCTTTCGAATGCATCACACCGGCTGCTCCGACTTTTGCCGGCTTGCGCAAGCCACCCTGCGGACGTTGACGCTTCGCCAGCGCAAAGGCACTCTCCCGGCCATGCCGTACAATCCGAAATCCATCGAACCGAAGTGGCAACGCTTTTGGAAGGAAAACCAAACCTTCCGCGCCGAGATCGATCACGCAAAGCCGAAGTACTATGTGCTCGACATGTTCCCGTATCCGTCGGGCGATGGCCTGCACGTGGGTCATCCCGAGGGCTACACCGCAACGGATATTCTCGCCCGCTACAAGCGAATGCGCGGCTTCAACGTCTTGCATCCGATGGGTTGGGATGCCTTTGGACTGCCGGCCGAGCAGTATGCAATCAAGACCGGCACACATCCGCGAATCACGACCAAGCGCAACATCGAAAATTTCCGTCGGCAGATCGAAAGTCTTGGCTTTAGTTACGACTGGTCGCGCGAAGTCGACACCACCGATCCCAAATATGTGAAGTGGACGCAGTGGATCTTCCTCAAGCTCTTTGAAATGGGGCTCGCTTACGAAGCCGAAGTGCCGGTGAACTGGTGCCCGGCGCTTGGCACCGTGCTCGCGAACGAAGAAGTGATCGACGGAAAAAGCGAAGTCGGTGGCCATCCGGTGGTGCGACTGCCGATGAAGCAGTGGATGCTGCGCATCACGAAGTACGCCGATCGCTTGCTCGAAGATCTCGAAACGCTCGACTGGCCGGAGGCGATCAAGAAACAACAGCGCGACTGGATCGGGCGAAGCGAAGGCGCGCGGATTCGCTTTGCGATCGAGGGACACGCCGATGTCACGCTCGAAGTCTTCACCACCCGTCCCGATACACTTTTTGGTGCAAGCTATCTCGTGCTCGCGCCCGAACATCCGCTCGTCGCGCAAATTGCGGCAAGCGCAAAGCGCGCCGCCATACACCAATATGTGGAAGAAAGCGCGCGCAAGAGCGAACGCGTGCGCATGGCCGACGTCAAAGAAAAAACCGGCGTCGACACCGGTGCGCGCGCGATTCATCCTTGCACCGGCGAAGCGCTGCCAATCTGGATCGCCGACTACGTGCTCGCCGGCTACGGCACGGGCGCGATCATGGCCGTGCCCGCGCACGACGAGCGCGACTTCGCTTTCGCGCAAGCTTTCAAGCTTCCGATTCGCTGCGTGGTGCATTCCTCCGACGGAAAAGAACCTGAACTTCCCTTTCCATTGCCGGGCATTTCCGCGAACTCGCAATTTTTGAATGGCCTCGACACCGCAAAAGCCAAAACCGAAATGAATCGCTGGCTCGAAGCGAACCACTGCGGTGAAGCCGCGATCACCTACAAACTTCGCGACTGGTTGTTCAGCCGCCAGCGCTACTGGGGCGAGCCGTTCCCGCTGCTCAAGCAAAGTGACGGAAGCGTGACGACGGTTGCGATCGAAGATCTGCCAATCTTGCTCCCCGAAGTGGAAGACTATCGTCCGAAAGAGGGCGGCAAATCTCCGCTCGAAGCGGCAACGCAGTGGTTGCAAACGCACAATCCCAAAACCGGCGCGCCGGTGCTTCGCGAAACGAACACGATGCCGCAGTGGGCGGGCAGTTGTTGGTACTTCTTGCGCTTCTGCGATCCGCAAAACGAAAACGCCGCGTGGTCGCAAGAAGCGGAGCGCTACTGGATGCCCGTCGATCTCTACATCGGCGGCGCCGAGCACGCCGTGCTGCATTTGCTCTACGCGCGCTTCTGGCACAAGGTGTTTTACGACCTCGGCCTGGTACACACGAAAGAACCGTTCCAGAAACTCGTGAACCAAGGCATGATCCTTGGCTTTTCGTATCGCTACTACGACAACGATCTCGACGATCGCTACGTTGGCAAGCACGATGCGTCGGTGCGCGTGTTTCCTTACACCGAAGTGCGTCTCGACGGCGAGCGGGCGCTTGCGCGTGACGGCCAAGAAGTCAAAGCGCGCTGGGTGAAACTCGAAGACGTGTACTGGGTCGCTGGCGAAAAAGATCGCAAGCCGATGCACCCGCGCATCGACGAACTCGAACTCGAAGAAGTCGTCGAGAAAATGTCGAAGAGCCGTGGCAACGTGATCAATCCGGATCAAGTGATCGAAGAATTTGGCGCCGATGCGATGCGACTCTACGAAATGTTCATCGGACCGCTCGAAAAATCGGCACCGTGGTCGACGGAAGGAATTCAAGGCGTGTTCCGCTTTTTGCAAAAAGCGTATCGCCTGTTCTTCAACGAAGAGACGGACGGAGAACCGCTGAAGACGATCCTCGACGGTGTAGGTGCAATCGAACAACAGCGCCTCACCGCCAAAACGATTGCGGAAGTCAGCGCCGATCTGGAAGCGTTGCAATTCAACACCGCAATTTCGAAACTGATGGTTTTCGTGCGCGACATCGCGAAGGACAGTGCGTTGCCGCGCGCGTCAGCCGAAACTTTTCTGCTCTTGCTCGCACCGTTTGCCCCGCATCTCGCCGAAGAACTTTGGCAGCGCATTGGGCAGCGCGACACGCTGGCCTACGCAGCCTGGCCCGTCGCCGATCCGGCGCTACTCGTCGCCGATCGCATCACGATTGCAATTCAAGTCAACGGCAAACGCCGCGACGAAATCGAAGTTCCCGCAGAGGCCAACGATGCAGAGATCGAACGCATTGCACTTGCCTCGGAGCGCGTTCAAAAATTTCTCGACGGAAAAACACCGCGCAAAGTGATCGTCGTGAAGGGCCGCCTTCTCAACATCGTGATTTAATTTCATGGCCACCTCTCCCACACGTCCGCCGCCTTCGCTTGCTCGACGAATTTTTTTGGCATTCTTCGGCATCTTCGTCTCGCTTTTCTTGCGTGCGCTCGGTGCCACATGGCGCTATCGCGTACTCGGACACGATCTGTACTTGGAAGCCAACAACAAAAAAGTGTTCCTGGGCACGGCGTGGCATCGCAATGTTTTGATCGCTGCGCATTATTTTCGCGATCGCGGATATCTAGCCATGGTCAGCCTGAGCCGCGACGGAGATCTCGTGACCTCCGCCATTCCCTATCTCGGCTACCGGTCACCGGTGCGCGGTTCCAGTTCGCGTGGCGGCGCAAAGGCGTTGCGCGCGCAAATCGAAATGACACGAATGGGTGTATCCTCAGGACTTTTTTGCGACGGCCCGCGCGGTCCGGCGCGCAAGATGAAAGCTGGAGTTTTGCAACTCGCTTCCACGACCCAAGTGGCGCTCACCCCTTTCGCATTTTCGACACGATCGTGCATTCGCTTTCAAAGCTGGGATCGCGCAATCCTGCCGCTGCCTTTTGCGAAAGTCGTTGTGGCCTTCGGCAATCCGATCGTCATCCCCGCGAACCTTTCCAAAGACGAACTCGAGAGGAAGCGAATTGAAGTCGAAAAAATCCTGAACGAACTCTCGGATCGCATCGACACCGAATGCGGTCTTCCACCACTCTAGGGAGCCTCTGCACGATTGCGCTTCCTGCATGCAGATTGCTTTTCACCGACGGAAAACATCCGACCTGGTTTACGAAAAGCTCGAAAAAAGAAATGGACCCGCGGCTCTCCAACTCAGTCGGATTCGCCGTCGTTCCAGATTACGGAAGCCACCCATGCGCCCAAGTCGGGATGATCGAGCAGGCCTGCCTTGCGCAAGCGTGCCACCGCAATGGCACGCACGGCATCTCCGGTCGCTTCGCCAAGTGCGCGCTGCGCATCACGCTTGACATCCGACAAAGAAATGCGTCGCACGACTTCCTTCATCGCCGGAACGGCGCCCGGGGCGGTGGAAAGTTCCGTAATACCAAGCCCGATCAAAAGTGGCGCTGTCAGCGGGCTCCCCGCCATCTCGCCGCAAACGGAAACCGGAATCCCTGCTGCTTTCGCTGCGCGCACCGTGCGATCGATCAATGTGAGCACGGCGGGATGGAACGGATCGTAGAGATGCGCCACGTGCTCGTTCCCGCGATCGACAGCAAGCGTATATTGCGTGAGATCGTTGGTGCCGATGCTGAAGAAGTCGCATTCCTCCGCAAGCTTATCCGCAATCAAGGCTGCTGCCGGCACTTCGATCATGATGCCAATCGGAATTTTGGCGTCGAACGGAATTTCTTCCCATTCGAGTTCCGACATCGTCTCGCGAATGATGCCTTTCGCTTGATGCAATTCTCCGACGGAAGAAACCATGGGCAATAAGATTCGCACCGGACCGTGTGCGCTCGCGCGCAAAATCGCGCGCAACTGCGTACGAAACTGATCTTCGTGAGAAAGCGAAAGGCGAATCGATCGCCAACCGAGTTGCGGATTTTCCTCGTCGGTGACTCCGTAATTGGGCAACAACTTATCCCCACCAAGATCGAGGGTGCGGATCGTCACCAAGCGTGGCGCCATCAGCTCCACCACTTTTTCGTACATTCGCTCTTGCTCTTCTTCTTCCGGAAAACCGCGATGCGCGATTGCCAGAAGTTCCGTACGAAACAAACCGACACCCTCGGCACCGTGTTGATCGACCAAGCGCAGATCGTGCATCAAGCCGACGTTCGCCGTGAGTGCAATGCGATGTTGATCGAGCGTTTCGGCGGGTTGGTCACGCTGCTCATCGAGATGCTCGATCATCAAACGATATTGCTTTTGCGCCGCGCGATACTCCGCGAGGAGCGATTCATCCGGCGAAAGAAACACGCGCCCACTCGTACCGTCGATAATGGCCATCTCGCCTGGCCGTGCGAGTTGCAAAATTCCCGCTGCACCGAAGACGGCTGGAATCTCGAGGCTGCGCGCAAAAATTGCGCCGTGTGAAGTCGAACCGCCGTGCTCCGACACCAAGCCCGCAAGCTTCTCGGTCTCGAGACTCACAAAATGATGCGGGAAAATACTCGAAGCAATGACGATCGATCCTTCCCGAAACGGTGTGTACTGGTGACGAACACCAAGAAGTTTCGCCATCACACGACGCCCGACATCTTCGATGTCCATGCCACGTTCACGAAAATAGGTGTCTTCGATTTGTTCGAAAGTTTGCCGATATGTGTTGAGCACGTCTCGCAGCGCTTGCAGCGCATCGCGCGTGCGATCGACAGCAACTTCAAGGCGACGCACAAACCCTTTGTCTTCGAGGATCTGAATATGCGTGTTGAACACTGCCGCAAACTCGGGACTAAAACGCTGCGCGACTTCTTCGCGTACTTCATGCAATTCGTCGCGTGCTTGTGACACCGCCAACATCAAATCGTGTAACTCTTGCGCTGAAGAACTGCTCGGCGTGTACGCAAGATGATCGAGATCGAGCGGATCTTCGAGAATGTAAACCGGACCAATCGCAATGCCGCGTGACGCCGCGATGCCGCGCTGTTCGATGCTCAAGGCACGCGCAGCCACTGCAGGTTCTTGAGGGACAACCTGGACGCCGGTCATCGCAAGCTTCGCGATCACTTCCCTTTGCACTTCTTCGCCTGCCGCAACGAGCGAAAGCAGCCGCGCATTCATCACGACCGGCGCAATCAACTGCGCGCAAGTACGCAGAAGTTCCACGTCTCCCGCCTCGTACTCGCGCGGATCGCGTGTTTGCACGACGAGCACGCCGATCGTGGAATCTCGCACCACGAGCGGCACTGCCATCAACGACTGAAACTGTTCTTCGCCGGTTTCGGGAAAATAACGATATTGCGGATGCGTTTGAGCGTGCGCCGTTGCGATCGGTTGTTGGCTTTTTGCAGCCGCACCGACGAGGCCTTCGTCAAACCCGATGCGCACACGGCCAATCGCCTGCTCGAAAAGTCCTTTGCTCGCACAAAGAGTGAGCGACTTGAGATTGGGATCGGTCAAGTAGATGGAACACACATCTGCGTCGAGCCGCTTCACGACGAGATCGACGACGTTCGCAAGTGTCTCGTCCAAATCGTGCGAGTGCGACACGATTTGAGCAACGTCTGCGAGAATGGTAAATCGATCCGGGATAGTGACCTCCACGCAGGCGCGTTCGCCTGCATCGTCTTGGGTCACTTCATACAATCAGGACGCGCATCAGTCTAGTGACGTACAGCAAAATCCGTCGACATCAACAGCTTGTAGGACGGAAAAACCAAATCCTTGTCCTCGAAACGCAACCCAAGCGCGAGCAAAATCTTGCGCTTCGTATCCATGCGGCAGTTCATACCCTTCTCGACGCTATGGATTGTTCGCAATGCAACCTTGGCTTTGCGCGCGAGCTGCGCCTGGGTCATCAAGCGGTTCTCGCGGTATTCGCGAACGCGGTTGCGGATGCTCGCCTTCATCTCTTCGGACATTGGGGGTACTCCTTGCTCACCTAAGCGAAATGTCGGCCTGGGTTCTCAGAACCCTTTCCCTCGCGGCCTCGCTTTTCCTTTCGACTCCAAACGCAGTTTCTTTAGTGGAAATGCGGGCTTGCCCCCCTGCACTTGCACATGCTCAGGCGACGACACGCGAGAAACCTTGAATCTCCGAGAAGCTGCGCCACCCAAGGGAAAATTCCGAGCCGTCGAATGCACCTTGAACATGGATTTCTTTGTACGCATCTCTCGGTCAAAAGGACTGCATCGGCAAAGTATTCCACACGCAAAATTCTTGAAAAAACACCCAAAACAATCGCAAGGATCACAAACCGGGGTCTGCTAAATTGGGCACCTCGTTGGGGATAGGATGCACCGTCGTCAAATCATTTGGATTGCAATTGCGCTCGTTGCCGTACTGGCTGCAGGAGGGGCAGGATTTCTGTTCGCCTTCCACGTTGCGCCCGAGCAAGCGCGACTTCGAGCGGAGGCAAGCCTTACAGCCATTTTGCGCTGTCCGGTACGCGTCGCAGAAGCAAAGCTTCAATTCCACCGCGACCTCGTGATCGTTGCCAATCAAGTCTCCGCTTGTCCCAGCGCGGGCAGCCAAGATCCGACGGAAAATCCCGCGTTGCAAGCCAAGCAACTACGTGCCGAAGTCAATCCCTTTTCCCTCTTGCGTCGAAAACCACGTCTCCATGCACTGACACTCATCGAGCCAACTTTGCGTCTTGAGCGCGCGCGGGACGGAACCTGGAATCTTCCACTCTTGCAATCGCAGACAACGCCCGAAACTCCGAAACGCACCGACGGAAAAAAGAACTCACAAGATTTGCTTGCCGACGTCGAGGCCGGAGCGCGCGCCGTCGCTGCGATGCTGCTCTATCAAAAATGGCCTCGCATGGATCTCCAGATCGAGAACGCACAAGTCTTCCTTTTGGATCAAGCTCCGTTTGCCAAAAACGAAACGCCCTTCGCGATTCAACTGCAAAACTTTTCGATGCAGTACCGCCACGGAAGATTTTTTCGCGCTGCGGAATTCGAAGCGCACGGCAACCTCGCCCGCACCGATCTGCAAACATCGGAATTTCGAATCACGGGCGAGCAGAACGTGTTCAAAAACATGGCTCTGCGTCTCGATCTGTTCGATTTCGATCTGCTGCTACTCGCCCCGTACGTCGCGCGCCGCAACCCCGATCGTGTCCCCGGTGGCCACGTTCGCGGGAAGATCGAGCTTCTCCGCGACGGAAAAGCACCGTGGGCGCTCACCATCGATCTTGCCTCGGAAGATTTTCAAACCGAACCCGCACGCACCCAAAATGCAAAGTCCACATCCAACCCGATCCATCTTGAATTACAAACAAAAGTGTTGGCCTCGGGAACCCAGATCGCCGTCGAAAGCGCCCAGCTCGCCTTCGACGATCTGATCGTGCATTGCACCGGTGCGATCCAGCGCCCCCTCAGTTGGGGTACCCAGGCAAACCTCGATCTTTCGTTTCAAGACTTGTCTCTGGAGAAATTCAAAACGCTCTTGCAGTGGGCACCGCCCGAATTGCGTCAGCGTATCGATCCGTGGCTTGCACCCGTCGAGGCGGCTTCCTTGCCGAGCTTCAAGCTCCATCTCGAATCGCCGCTGCGCATTTTCGCGCAAGACCAAAAGTTCG
>JADFDR010000233.1 GCA_018262735.1 Geobacter sp. | reverse complement strand
AGCGGCCGTGATCTTGATGACAACACACAGCTCCGTCGACAGCGCCATCGAGGCGATTCGCGCCGGTGCCTTCGACTACATCACGAAACCCGTCAATGCAAACCAGCTTTCTGTCATTTTGGAACGCGCCTTGGAACGTGCCCAGCTCATCGACGAAAATCGCTCGCTCCGTCGCACACTCGAATCCGACCACAGCCTCGGCAATCTGCACACAAGAAGTCAAAAAATGATCCCGGTGCTTGCGCTCGCCAAAAAAATCGCTGGCACGAACAGCAGCATTCTCATTACAGGCGAAAGCGGTACGGGCAAAGATGTGCTCGCGCGCGCGATCCATTTCAGCAGTTCGCGCTCTAAAAAACCTTTCGTACCGATCAACTGCACTGCAATCCCGGGCGAGCTGCTCGAGAGTGAACTCTTTGGACATGTGCGCGGTGCATTCACGGGCGCCAACGCAACGAAACGCGGCCTTTTCGAAGAAGCCGACGGCGGCACACTCTTTCTCGATGAAATCGGCGACATGAGTGCAGCCTTGCAAGCGAAACTTTTGCGTGTACTTCAGGATGGAGCCATTCGTCGTGTCGGCAGCAACGAATCGAAGATCATCGACGTGCGAGTTCTTGCAGCAACGAATCAAAACTTGAAGGAAGCCATCGCACAGGGACGTTTTCGCGAAGATCTTTTCTATCGCTTGAACGTAATTCCGATCCGTCTGCCGCCGCTGCGCGAACGGCGCGAGGACATCCCCGATTTGGTGACACATTTTCTTGAAAAATATTCGTCTACGCATCCATGCACGCTCTCGACGAACGCCATGAAAATCTTGATGCAAGCAAATTGGCCAGGCAATATCCGCGAACTCGAAAACACGATCGAACGTGCACTCGCAATTTCCAGCACATCGGTGCTCGAAGCCGAAGATTTTCTATTGGACGCTTTGCCTGCGACGGCGCCTACTCCGACGGATGCGATCGCCGATTCGGCACAAAGCCTTACCTCCTTTCTCGACAACGCAGCGAAGCAAAATCTTTCCTTAAAAGCAGTGATGAACTTTTACATCGACGAGATTCTGCGTCGCACGCAAGGAAACAAGCTGCACGCGGCGCGCATCCTCGGCGTCAACCGCACGACCTTGTACCGGCGCGAGGAAAACCCCAAACCCCTGCAATACCGCGAAGAGAAACCATGACTCTCCCCACTCTTGATACTGAGAATTTGCTGTGCGCGATCGACCACGATCTCGCACTTTTGCATCGCATGTTCGATCAATATCGCGCCTCTCTCGAAAAAGAATATCCACGTATCGAGCAGGCATTCGATGCGCAAAACTATGCAACGCTGTGCGAGATTGCACATAAACTCGAAGGCATGCTCGGCAATTTTTCGTGTCCAGCGGCGATCGACGCCGTGCGACACTTCCACCGCGAAGCGCGCGCCAAAGACGCAATGCAAACGCGTGCAACTTTTCAAACACTGCAGCTGCGCACGCAAGAGCTTTTGCAAGCCCTCGAAGCATTGTTGCAAAACAAATCTTGAAACAGATCGCCAACCCCGATATTGCCGACGGTATTCGCGTCAAGTCATGCGCATTACACAGATACGCGACGCGGTGCAGCGATCCCACCGGTGCGCACCTTCGCAGATTGCACCAGTGCTTCTTTCTTTTCGCGACGCGCCTCAATCAAGAGCAGAGCGAGACGTCGACACATCTCTTCGTCCATCGTGCAAAAGCGAATGCCCATACCGAGATGCGAGGTGCTGTACTCGTTTGAGACATTTTGGGAAACGACTTCGCCAATCAGAACGATTTCAAACTTTGGCTTCTCGACACGAATCCGCAGCTTGATCATCGTCCCGAGTTCTGCGGGATATTCCGTATCAACGAAAAGACCACCGCCGGAAATGTTGCTCATACAGGCACGTTGGAACTGCCAAGGCGTCTTGAAGCACGCATCGAAAATGGCGGGATCTCCTTCGCGCGGCTCGACGGAATGAACAAGTTTTGGATCAAGATTCTTTCTCAAAGAAGACCAACGACGGTGGGCAAAAGTGCTGAGCCCTTCTTCGCGCCGTTTCTTCTCGAGTCGCAAGTATTCCAAGAACGATGTGCACATATTTTTCATCATGATGGCCCCCAAAAGTTTCGCATCCCCTACCTGAATGTGAAGAAATCAAAAAAATCTCGATTCATTTCCATTGCAGCTCACGAATGACACAAATTTGTTCTGTATCGCGTCGCGTGTGCTCAGTGCAGCATCTAGCAGGATCCATGCCATGCGCGGTTGACCTCAAAATGCCTACGCGATCCTCTACAAGATTTCCCTTCTCATCCCCAATGTGGCTTTTCGCAATGCGCAACACGGCTCTGTCGAAAATGGCAACAACGCATCGTTCATTGACGTTGGGGAGAGCGCGCAAAACG
>JADFDR010000232.1 GCA_018262735.1 Geobacter sp. | reverse complement strand
TGGCCGTTTTGCGCCAGGCGCGACGGGCACCAATGTGATGGACGTCGTGCTCGTTGCGTGTGGTGTTTCGCGCGCTACGGATGGATTTCCTTCGTAGAGGAATGTCGCAAATCCAAGTTGATGCTTTTCCTCCGACGGAAAGCATCAACCTGGATTTCACGAAATGGAATGAATCCGTGGCTCTTTAGCGCGCGTTCTCGAAAATATTGACCCAGGTTTGGTATTGCTTGGCGATTTGGGAAACGGCGTCTTCGCGCGAAATTTTCTTGTCGAGAAACGCTTTGAGCGGATCCCAAAACGTCGTGCGTCCGACGGCAAAACCAATGAATCCCGGCACTCCGGCGGCGGTCTGGAGCCACTCGACGACTTTCTTGTCGTCTTCGCCGCGGCCGAGCACGATGTTTCCAACTTCGCTGCGGCCATCGCGACGCGTGGCTTGTGCAACACGCACGCAGTCCTCGCGCTTGTCGAGTCCTTCGATTTTCCACACGTCCGGCTCGACGCCACGCTCTTGCAGGGCGTGGACTGCAGCAATCATCAAGTCGGGTCGCACATCGCGATCGTATTTCTTTTTGTCGCCGCCGAGCGCCTTGAGTTGCGCGTCCGTCGCAGGAACCAAAAGTTCGAACATGAATTTGCGATTGTTTTGATGCAGGTAATCACTCAAGCGCGCGAGTCGCTTCGCTTGTCGATCGTTTTGGATTGCGTCGTCTTCGACGTTGTAACGGACGAGCACCTTGCAGAAGTCAGGATCGACCTTTTCGATATGCCGGCCGAAATCTTCGCCGTACTCGAAATCAAATTCGTTTTGCCCACTCTTTTCCGCCGGACAAGCGATCGTAATGCCTGCTTTCTTGGCGTCTTGCAGACACGCAAAGCCAAATTCTTCATCGAGCAAAATGCCTGCACGATCTTGGGGAACGCCTTGCTTGAGCGCCTGCCTGAATCCGTCGTAGATCACCGCCTTGGCTGCAGCGATCTCCGCAGTTTGCGCCGCGGAAAGCGTGCCGTCCCAGCCAAACATCTTCTTTTGAAAGGAACCACGATGATCGAAGGGCAGGACATACAGGGGCTTGTTGTAACCGACACGCATTCGTGTTTCCTCCAAGGGTTGTTGCAGTCTTGGGTTGTTGGCTTGAGGTGGCGTTGTGCACACCGCATTTTTGCTGCTTGGTATTGCTTTGCGTATTGCTTGCGCAGGATTCGCTTTTGCGTCGCTGCTGCCCGCTTTTTTTGCGGCTGCTTTGGTGCGGATCGCAGGATACGGAGAAAGCGCGTCTTTCACAAGAATGGAGACTCAAAGTTTGGCCTCTCGAGCGAGTGTTTTTTGTTGATCGTGCTAGGTTTGTCCCGCATCTCTTTTCTCCCAAATTGAGGCAAACCGAATGGCCATCAACGCAAGTCAACTCGAGCGCTCGCTCCATCATTGGGCGGAAGGTGTGGCAATCGTAACGACGAGTCACGGCAATGTGGAAAACGGAGTCATCGCGCAGTCGTTTGCAGTGGTTTCGTATGAGCCGGCTTTGGTGCTGGTCGGTATCGATGCGACGACGAACACGCATTCGTTGATCAAACGATCGAAGTGTTTTGCCGTGAATCTGCTTGCCGAAGATCAAGTGAAATTCGTCGAGGTTTTTGCAGACGCGTCCAAGGAAGGCGTGCGTTTTGAAAACATTCATTACTGGACGAGCAATACCGGATGCCCGATTTTGCCGGGAAGCGTGTCGTCGCTTTCGTGCAAGCTCGTGAAATCGCATTTGTACGGCGATTCGGCTTTGCACATCGGGCGCGTCATCGAATTGTTCGGCGATGCCAAGAAGCCGCTTCTTGATTACAAAGGAAAGTGTCGAGGATTGTCTTCGGGCAAAGCGGCCGAAGAGCGTAACTCTTTGGTGTAGGTAGTCGTTGCGCGTAGGCGAGTTGCGCCGCATGGAGCGTGCGTGATCGGGTTCGGAATCGAATTCATGTACTCGGTGGGGTGCGCTGCGACAGAGAGCCGTGCAGTCGTTCCGATTCACGCACGGGCGCACGGAAATGTTGGTGCGGCAGAGAGGATTTGAACCTCCACGACCTTGCGGCCACCAGCCCCTCAAGCTGGCGTGTCTACCAATTCCACCACTGCCGCACATTCATTTCGCAATACGTTTCAAAGCGCTTCCGTCGAAGACTTGCAAAAAGCTGCGATGTGTCGCTCGCATGCTTGCGTTTCCTCGGGGCCGGAGAATAACGAAGAGTCACGCTCTCCGACAAGATGCGCGAGCATATCCAATCTTAGTTTTGCGGCGCGGGCTCGGTACCAGCCGCAGTTGGTGCACTCGACGCGTCTTGCGCACTTGGCTGCGCTGCACTCGACTCGTTCGCGCTCGGCGTGGTCTTGCTCGTGGGTGTTGCCGACGGTACTTCCGAGAAGTCGCCTTCTGTTTTTGTTTCGCTCGTTGGTGCTTGGGTTGCACCCGCTGCTTTGTTCGTCGCACTTGTCGCTTCGTTGCTCGCGCCATTG
>JADFDR010000231.1 GCA_018262735.1 Geobacter sp. | reverse complement strand
GCAAGGTGGCGAACAACTCGAACCGGGCTTGATCTTGCTCGCACCCGGCGGCTATCACATGGTGCTCGAAAATGTGAATGGGCGCATCGTAACGAAGATTGAAGATCAAACCGTACAAGACCGATACGCACCTTCGGTTGATCGGATGTTTGCTTCGGCCGCGAAACATTGTGGGTCGGAGTTGATGGCGATCGTATTGACCGGCATGGGCGACGACGGACGCAAAGGGGTTTGTGCCGTGAGTGAAGCCGGAGGGACAGTGATCGCGGAATCCGAGGAGACTGCGATTATCTTCGGCATGCCACAGCAGGCGATACGCGCGGGGGTCGTGGATGCAGTGTTGCCTCTACACAAAATAGGTTCAGCAATTCAAACGGGAATTCGTCGACAGGATCGACGGGAGACCGTACGACGAAAGGATCTGCAATGAGTGACGATCGCTCGAAGGGGTTTCGGCGGGGTGAAGAGTTTCTGAGCATGTTCAGTCGTGGGCTCGAGTTCACGAAGGAACTCGTGCAAGAGAACGAAAAGCTTCGCAAAAAAATTCTTTTTCTCGAACAAGAGCAAAGCACCGCAGCGCATAACCCAAAGGATTGGGATGGTTTGCGTGCGGAACTCTTGGCGCGAATCGAAAGCCTCGAAAACGAAAAGCGCGGCACCATCGCTCGGCTGCACGAAGTCGAAGAAGAAAATCGCCACTTCGCCGATCGCTACCTCGAAGTTGAGGAAGAGAACAACAATCTCGCCAATCTTTATGTCGCGAGCTTTCAGTTGCACTCGACGCTGCGCATGAACGAAGTCGTTTCGATCATTCTCGAAATCGTGATCAATCTGATCGGTGCGGAGATTTTTGCGATCTATGCCGTCGATGAAAATTCGGGTGCCATTGCGCCGATTGCCGCAGAGGGATTCGAAGTCAAGCGTTTTCCGTCGGCACGTTTGGGTAGCGGGTTGATCGGTGAAGCTGTGGCCTCCGGACAGTTGTACACCGCGGAGGCGGGTTCGGCGGAGGATGATATGACGCCGATCGTGTGTATCCCGTTGCGCGTGCAAGAGCAACCGGTCGGTGCCATCGTGATTCATCGCTTGTTGGCCCAGAAAGACGGGTTTACGGCGCTCGATCACGAACTGTTTACTTTGCTTGCGGGGCATGCCGCGACGGCCTTGTTCTCGGCGCGTTTGTATTCGCAGTCCGAGCGCAAGCTCAACACGATCCAAGGATTCCTTGAACTTTTGAAGGATTGAGCGGCGGTTTTGGTGCCCGTGATCCGACGGAGAAAAGAGTAGAAGATGTCCAAAGTCAGGATTTTGATCGTGGAAGACAGCCCGACGATGCGGCAGTTGCTGTCCTTTGCTTTGCAAAGATTGAAGGATGCCGAAATCGTCGAAGCACAGGATGGGATGGATGGCTTGCGCAAGATTACGGCGGAGAAATTCGATCTCGTGCTTGTCGATATCAATATGCCGGTGATGGACGGCCTCAAGCTGATCCGTCTGATTCGCGGCGAGAACAACCTGAAAGAAATTCCGATCGTGGTGATTACGACGGAAGGTGGCAAAGAGGATCGAGAGCGTGCGATTGCGCTGGGTGCCAACGAATATTTGACCAAACCCATTCAAGCCAATCGCGTGCTTTCCGTGGCAAAGGCATTGCTCAATCTTGCCTAGCTAAGCCATCCTCGGATGGGTGCGCTGCAATTGGATCCTGTGCGCGAGTGAAACGGTATCGCGTCGGAGCGCCGAATGGCGCGGAGGCCCTTGTGAACTTAGTCCGAATCCTCATTGTCGAGGACAGTCCTACGATGCGTCAGCTTTTGACCGTGACGCTGCGAGGGCTCGGCGCAGTCGAGTTCGTCGAGGCGAAGGATGGCATGGATGCTCTGCGCAAGCTCACGGCACATGAGATTCATCTCGCACTCGTCGATATCAACATGCCCGTTCTCGACGGTCTCAAGCTGATCAGCTTGATGCGCAACGATCCGAAGTTGCAGTCGATCCCCGTCATCGTCGTGACGACGGAAGGTGGGGCGCGCGAACATGAGAAGGCTCTCGAGCTTGGTGCTTGCGCTTATGTGACGAAGCCGATTCGTGCGGCACGTCTCCTCGAAGTCGTGAAAGAGGCACTTGGGATCCGTGCCGAGTAAAGCGAAACCGGCTGTTTCGGGGTCGGCACCCTGTGGTATACCTCGGGCATGAACCCGATTACATCCTCGCAACGCAAGTCTTTTTGGAATTCAAAATTCTCTGCACCGACGGAGACGGCATGGAAGCGCGTGTCTTGCGCTTTGCTTGCGACGTGGGCTCTGCTCTTCACCATGACGGGGTGTTCGTATCATCTCGTGCGCTATCAAGGTGCGCTTGGCGAATTGCGCACGATCGCCATCGCGCCCATCGAGAACAACTCCTACGAACCGGGTCTCGACTTGCTTGTGACGGATGCCTTGTTGCAAGAGTTCTTGCGTCGCAAAGCCTTGACCGTCGTCGACGATGTCGAGCAGGCGGATCTGGT
>JADFDR010000230.1 GCA_018262735.1 Geobacter sp. | reverse complement strand
CAGCACGACGGGATTTGTCATCTATTGGATGGTGAATCATTTGCGACCGGCATAGCGCGCACAAGATCACGGACGAGAACAGGAAAGCTCTTGCACACATTTCGCCCCTCACGCCTACCGCTACTTTTTTTGGCGATCGCATCGCTTCTTGCAGCACTCGGCGGAGGGCTCGCACGGCTCGGTTGGGTGTTTGCGCCGCTCCCTCCGCTCGCAGTGACGCATCACGGTGTCATCCTGGTCGCAGGTTTTCTTGGCACTTTGATTTCCCTTGAACGTGCCGTCGGCGCGAAACACAAATGGAGCTACGGCGCACCGATCCTCACCGGACTTGGCGCGGCCGTCGGCCTTCTTTCAGGATCGATCCAACTCGCTTTGCCCATTTTGTTCGCAGGCGCCGCGGTATTCACGGCAAGCCAGATCTATCACGCGCATCTCTTCCCGTCGGCGCCGACGCGATCTTTTGCACTCGGCGCACTTTGTTTGGCAATCGGTTGCGCCGTTGCGCTTCGCAATTACGACGCAACCGTGCTCTGGTGGGTTTCGTATCTCACCCTCACGATCGTTGCAGAGCGACTCGAACTCTCCAAAATTCTAGCACCTCCGCAACACGCGAAAGTGTTGTTTCTTTTCCTGGTCTTCTTTCTTCTCGCTGGCACATTGCTCGTCACGGGCGGAATTGCAGCGGGCGGGCGCATCGTCGGTGCGTCCTTGCTTGCGCTCGCACTCTGGCTTGCGCGCTGGGATCTCGCGCGCAGGTCGATTTATCGCCCCGGTCTTGCACGGTTCATCGGCATCACTCTTCTGACAGGATTTTTCTGGCTCGGCGTAAGCGGCCTGCTCTTTTTACTTGCTCCAAGCCCGCGCGGCTCGCTCCTGCACGACGCAACGCTGCACAGTTTCTTTCTCGGATTCGTATTCGGCATGATCTTCGCCCATGCACCGATTATTTTTCCGGCGGTACTCGGGTTGTCGATCGTGTTTCGAAGGCGCTTCTATGTGCATCTCGCCTTGCTGCACCTCGGGGTGATCGGTCGCGTCGGCTCGGATTTATTTCAGTCCTACACAGGACAGCGTTGGAGCGTGATCCTCAACGCGCTCGCAATTCTGCTTTTTCTCGCTCAGACGATAAGCACGCTCGGCAAAAGCGAAGACGCACCCGACGCACTCGCGCCGTCTCCGAAAGAACCGTGAAGAACCTCCGCGCAGCAGACAACACCTTCGAAAGGACTCGCCATGCAACCGATTCGCAAGCACAAAACCACGCGAGGACTTTCCCTGCAGAAGACCCACGCAAACGCGCAGCAACACTTTCCGTACAAAATCGCATCCACTTCCGCATCTCTTTTTTGTGTTCTCTTTCTTCTCGCAGGATCTCGCTCTGCTTTTGCAGAAACATCGCCACCCACGCAGCCCGACAACGGAATCGAAGCGCTGTATCAAGCCGAGTGCAGCGCGTGCCATGGCGCAAAACGCTACGGCGGCTATTCGCCGCCGCTCATCGCCGACACGTTGCGACACAAAAAAGATTCTGATTTGTTCGATGCCATCCAACACGGATTGCCCAACACGCAGATGCCGAGCTTCCAAGGCAAAATCACCGACGAACAAACTCGCGCATTGCTTGCCGGGTTTCGCGTACCGACGGAAAGAATCCTTTGGAACGAGCAAGACATCGCTGCGACGCGCATCGAGTTCACCGGCGAAAAGCGCACGATGCCCTTCTGGGTGCGACGCAAAAATCTCACTCTCGTCGTCGAACGCGGCACCAATCGCATTGCCGTGCTTGCGGGAAGCGAACTGCGCGAACTCGATCGATATCCGAGCGGCCTCATTCACGGTGGCATCAAATTCGATCATCGCTACCGAAGCGCCTACACCACCACGCGTGACGGCACCGTCGTCAAGTACGATCTCACACGCGGCGCACTTGCGGCAAAAGTCAAAGCCGGCATCAACACGCGCAATCTCGCCGTTTCTCCGGATGGCCGATTCGTCGCTGTCGCCAATCAAGCACCACAAACACTTGTGATCCTCGATGCCACGCTTGCTCCGCTCAAGAGTTTCGCGCTCGCAGGACAACCCAGCGCCGTCTATCTCTTGCCGCGAGAAAACAGTTTCATCCTCACCCTGCGCGACCAGCCGATTTTTTATCTTGTCCGTTATCCGAGCCTGGAACTCGAGACCGTCGCTGTGCCCGAGCCGTTCGAAGACATCAGCTTCGTGCCGCAAACTTCGCAACTCGTCGCAAGCGCCCGCGGCGGACGCGCACTCCATCTCTACGATTGGAAGACGCGTACCGTCGTCGCAACGCTTGCCACCGAAGCGTTGCCACATCTTTTCTCAACCTGTTTTTTTGAACGCAACCATGAGCTTTATGCCGCGTTCAATCACATCGGAGTGCCCAAAATTTCGATCGTACGCATGCGCGACTTCGCACTCGAAAAATCCATTCCGCTGCGTGGCGCCGGCTATTTTGTACGCACGCACGAAGGAACGCCGTATCTCTGGGTCGA
>JADFDR010000022.1 GCA_018262735.1 Geobacter sp. | reverse complement strand
GATCCCGCGACCGTCGTCACGTACTTGAATCACAACGTGATTGCCACGTTGCGTCGCTTCGAGAAAGATCAAACCCTCTTCCGGCTTGTTGGCCGCCACACGCTCGGCAGCGGGCTCGATGGCGTGATCGAGCGCATTGCGCACAACATGCATCAAGGGATCCACCAACTCTTCGACGATCAGCTTGTCGAGTTCGGTATCCATACCCTTGATCTCGAGACGCACTTCCTTACCCATGTCGCGTTTCAGAGTGCGCACAACACGCGAAACTTTTTCGAAAACTTGACGCATCGGCACCATGCGTACATCGAGCACACCGGTCTGCAAGTCTTGCAATTTGCGTGAAACCGATTTGTGTATCTTGATCAGATCTTCTCCGACCTTCACGGTGCTCGAATCCGCCAGCAATCGCTTTGCAACGAGTCCGATCGCATTGCGTTGAATCACAAGCTCACCGAGCAAGTTCATCAGTTCATCGAGCTTGCGGATATCGACCCGCACCGTATCGCTGATCGACTTCAGCGATTGTCGACCCGCAGCACTGGAATCGGATTCCCCACCTTCCTCCCTCGGAACACTCGGCTCGGGCGCGGTTGCGCGCGACGCGGCGGCATTGCCTGGCGACGAAGAACTCGCGGCACTCGCTTTGGCCGGTGTCGGGTCGCTCGCGGGAATCGACGGTGCGGCGGTAGAGGGCGCGCCTGCGGCCGAAACCGAAACATAGGGAAACGGCAAACGCTTCTTTGCTTCTTGCAACTCAATGTCTGCCCCGACGAGCAAAATGAAACGAATTTCTGCTTCTGCCGCCGCGCCAGGCGACGGCAGCGTCGACAACACTTCGCCAAATTCGCGGACGATCCGACTGACTTCTTCGAGGCCCCGATCGAAAGTCAAAATGTCGAACGTCGCTTCGACGAGCAAAATATTGCGTCCACGTCGGATGTTTTCGCGCAATCGATGTTCTTCGTACTCGGTCAATGCGCGCAGCAACATCGGATCGATCTTGAGCTTCGCAAGCTCGTCGCTTGGCGCGCTCGAACGATGTGTCTCGTGCGTAATGCGCTCGACCAACTGACGGACATCGTTCGCGATCGCTTCGCTTGCCTCGGGAGAATCGATTTGCGCTACGGCCGACGAAAAAATACGCACCGCTTCGTCAAGCAGGCCCACCGCCGGTGAATCGAGCGAAATACGACCCAACCGCAAACCGTCCAGAATGTCTTCGAGATGATGCGCAAGATCGCTCAGCACATCGAGACCAAACATTCCGGCGAGTCCCTTGAGCGAATGCGCAGAACGAAAAAGCTGATTGACGAGATCGGGGCTGACTTCACGGCCTGAAACACGCTGATCCGAAAGATCGGCCAAATCGTTCAGAAGTCGCTCGAGAATTTCTTCCGCTTCCGAGATGAACTCGCGAAATGCCTTCTCTTCGGCGGACGTGCGCTTCGCATTCGTCTGCGAATCACCCTTCGCACCTTGATCTTTGCTGGTTTTCTTGGCCGCCATCGTTCACCCTACGCTTATTTGCGTTGACCTACCAAAAGTTCGCGCGCGATTTTGCGCAGCGCCTCGGGCTCGAATGGTTTCACGATGTATGCATTGGCACCAAGCTCGATTCCCTTGGCTTGATCGCGTTCCGAACCTTCCGTGGAAACGATCACCATGGGAATCGATCGATACTTCTCGTTGTTTTTCATGAACGACACCAATTCGAGTCCATTGATGTCGGGCATATTGATGTCGGTCACCACCAGATCGAATTCTTCGCGCGGCAAACAACGCAACGCTTCAAATCCACTCGTGGCTTCCGTGATTTTTACGGGGATCCCAAGGTCTTCCAACGCAGCGGCGAGAAGAGACCGCATCGTGGCGGAATCCTCGACAATCAAAATTTGCTGCACGGTCGCTTCCTCCAAAACGGAACCATTCCTCTATCGGTTTTACGGCAAAGTTCTTGAGAAAACCGACAGGTTTCGGGCTGCGTTGCCTATGCGTTGAAACGCGATCCGCGTCGCCGGGTTCAGTCGTTTTGGGCGTGATGCAAACGCTCGAAAAAGGAGCGATCCAGCGCAAGGCCGGCTTGGTGCAAGAGGACTTCGAGCGCACTGGTATCGCCAATCGGTGCTCGCTCGGGAAGGTTGTCGGCATAAAGCAGGGCGATGACCTGATCGCCGCTTTCGAGGGGAGCCACATACGCTTCGTCGGGCACGATGCGCCCGAGCAAACTCGCAAGCGTACGATCACCATCGTTCGACGGTGCGCAACAAACCGGCGCACGCGTGTCGAGAACCGCCTTGAACCACGCCGGCTCGCGCACCGGAATGGAAACTTGAGCCATCTCGGCGCTAGTCGGGCCTTCGGCCCGCTCAAGACCGATTTGCGACACCCCGACAGCCATGCCGTCGCGCACGAGAAAGAGCGCGACCCGGGAGAACCGTTCACTCACGAAACGCAACATCGATTCGAGAACATCTCCGCGCTGCGACGCCTCGCGCAAGCACGCACTTGCCTCGCGCAGACGCTGCAAGGCTTGCTGCTGCATTCCCTGGCCAGCCGCAGCAGGTGCCCGACGTACACGACTTTGCGTCGAAACGCGTCGCAAATGATAGGAAACACTTTGGTGTAATACGGATTGCAGAGCCTCGTTTTCCGAGGCACGCCTCACGTCCAGAAGCTGCTGCACCGACGGAATCTCAATCAAACCTTGCGTTCCGGCAATCGGCTGCGTTTCGCCTCCTTCGCCCAGCGTGAGTATCAACATCCGTGGCGATTGCTTGTGAAGCCGTTGCACCAAATCTTCCGAATTCTTGGCTCCCGTCAGCGTGTCGGGCGGCGCATCGCGCGAAATGATGAAAATCGGCACCTGGCCACGCGCCAGATACTGGCGCACGCGTCCGACGGCAAGATTCGTGCGCTGGAAAATATGTACATGTTCGAACGAACCGGAGAGCGCCTTCTTGATCCACTCGAGAACCGGCAGGTGGAGATCCACCACAATCACCGGCGGCGGCTCGGCAACGTCTCGCTCACTCGATGCGGGTGCAGCCTGTGCCACCGACGCGGCGGCGGCAGAGCGCGACGAAGGCGGCACCGACACGGCTGCGGCTACCGCGCGCGGCGCGTCCTCCACCTTCAAAACCGGACTCGCGCTTGCACTACTCGGAGGGACGACTTCGTCAACACTTTCTTGTGTTTGTCGTGCCGCAGGCGCAGAGGGCATCGCATCCGTCGCGGGCTGCATCAAACTTCCAAAATGAATCCCTTCGAAGTGGCTGCGCGCCGTATCTTCATTGGGATCGATCGCTTCTGCACGCCCCGCTTCGTCCATTTCGTGTTGCAACGCCGACGGCAAAGGCTCAAACGCTTCTCCCAACACTCCGGTCGCCGACCACGTCGATGCCATCTCGTCGCTCAGTAACGGCTCCACATCATCCATCGATGCCGCATCAAACGAATCTTCTTCGGCGAGCAACGCATCCTGCGGCCTGCTTTGCGGCTCGGGCTCATGCACCGACGGAGCGGCTTTGCCCGCCGACATCTCCTCACTGCGAATTTCTTGGCCCAGTTCCGCAAAGCCCATCGGATCATCGACACTTTCGGGTGTCGAGAACGACGATTCGTCACGACGACGCGAAGCTTCCATTGCGAGATACTGCGCGTTGATCCCCGATGCAGCGAACATCTCTTCCGCCGGATCCCCGGTTTCTCCGATGTCGAAACAAAACTCACCGCTCCGCCATTCGAAAATGTCGATCACGGCGTTTTCGACGACATCCCGGCGCAGCACCTCGAGGCGTTCTTCGGAAATCAGATTTTTGGAAAGCAGCACCTCGGCAACTCGCCGTCCGCTCGCGGCCGATTCTTCCTCGGCATATTTGAAATCGTCTTTGGTCACTGCGCCCGCCGTCGTAAGCAAGGCGCAAAAATCCACTGGGCTGCCGGGCGCAAGCGCCCCGCGCACCTGCCCCTCGCGAAACACGATCCGTGCCTCGCCGCGCAGCGCGGAAATCCGCAGCGTGCCCGATTTTCGGGACAAACTAATAATCTGGAGGATGTCCCCGAGACCAAGGTCTTCGAGGTTACCCGTTAGACTCATCGATTCCTCCGGGGAATTTGCTCGCCCAGGCGTGAGACTGCGACGCTGGGATGCTGATGGAAGATCGGCCAAACAGACTGAGACTTAAGCCTGTCGAGCATTCGCGGCGCTTAACCAAGAAAACCGCGACTTTTCTGCTTTTCACCACTTCAAAAAAATCCTCGAAAAAACCATTTTCCCGACGCACCGCCGCGCTCATGCGAGCCACGCCCGCTACGCCTTCGCCTTCGACGCCGTGCGCAAAACGGAGCGATCTTTGGACGCCGCATCAAGCACACCGTTGATGAACTTCGGCGAGGGATCGTCGCCATAGCGACGCGCCAGCTCGATCGCTTCATCGATGGCCACCGCGCGCGGCGTTTGTTCTTGCTGTATCTCATACACCGCAATGCGTAGGATGTTGCGATCGACGATCGCCATTCGATCCATGCGCCAATTGGCCGCCGCCTTCGCGATGCAGGCATCCACCGCAGACAAATTGGCCACGACGCCGCGCACCAACGCTTCCGCAAAGGGCACGGCCTGATTCGGAATTTCGAAATTTTCGCGCATGGCAAGCATGGCCGAATCGACACCGTCTTGTGTCGATTCGACATCCTCCGCCGCTGCACGCAAGTCGAGCGCATAGAGTACCTGCAAGGCTGCCTCGCGAGCACGATGCCGAGCGATGCGCTCCGACGAATCCACGATCTACTCTCCCCCCCGCTCGACTTCATCCGTCGGCGGCAACTTCAAGTCGGACACCAAAGAAACCATCTCGAGTGCTGCCAGCGCAGCATCTTCGCCTTTGTTGCCTTCTGCACCACCGACACGTGCAAGCGCCTGTTCCTCGTCTTCCGTCGTCAGCACGCCAAAACCAATCGGCACACCGGTATCGCGAATCACCTCACGCACACCGTCGGTAACCGCACGACACACATAATCAAAATGCGCCGTCTCGCCACGAATCACCGCGCCGAGCGCCACGATTGCAGCGTAACGGCCCGACTCGGCCAGGATTCGCGCCGCTTGCGGAATCTCGAAAGCACCGGGCACCCGCACCACATGCAAATCGTCCGCGTCCGCGCCGCGCGCCTCGAGTTCTCGACAACAGCCTTCGAGCAAACGCTCGCAGATCAAAGGATTGAATCGCGCCACGACGATACCGAAGCAAAGTCCCGTCGCATCGCGTGAGATCGAATAGGTTTTCATTTCTTCTTTCCTCCGTCGCGTAACGTACCCCAGAAATAAAAATCCTCGCCGAGACGTTTGGTGTGCATCGTTTCAAACTGCACCGCATCCGCCAGACGCTCAATGCCCAATGCGGCCAGTGCTGCACGACCATCGCCACCAATCAGTTTTGGAGCCACGAACCAGTGCACCTCATCGACGAGGCCTGCACGCAGCAGCGCTGCGGCAAGCGCGCCGCCACCTTCGAGAAGAATTTCCGTCAACCCTTCCCGCGCAAGGGTTTGCAAAGCACGCACAAGATCAAGCTTGTCGCCGCGCTTTGGCACCATCAGCAAGCGCAGGTTTTGCGTCGCAAATTTTGCGAACTCCTTGCGGCGACGCAGCGGTGCGTCGGCTGCATGCAAAACCCACGTCGGACTCGCCTGCACGGTCGGCGCTTGGAAAAACTTCGCTTGTGCGGAAACACGCAACTTCGAATCCAAGAGCACACGCACCGGGCGATGCACGATGCGCGCGCCACGCCGTGCAGTCAACTCGGGATCATCGGCGAGCACGGTTCCCGAGCCGACGAGAAGAGCATCGACTTGCGCACGCATCCGATGCACTTCGGCACGCGCTTTTTCTCCGGTGATCCAGCGCGATTCACCGTCGGCCGTTGCAATGCGTCCGTCGAGTGACGCAGCAAGCTTCAAAACTAAATAGGGACGTCCGCGCTCCTGCACACTTTGAAATCCGCGAATCACCGCACGGCACTCGGCTTCGAGAATGCCTGTTCGCACATCGACACCAATCTGTTTCAGGCGTCGAGTCCCCTTGCCACCGACGAGAGGATTGGGATCCGTGCAACCGATGAACACCTGACGAATTCCCGCAGCAAGCAACGCATCGACACAAGGGCCTGTACGACCGTGATGGCAACAAGGTTCGAGCGTAACGGCGATACTTGCACCACGCAGCGCCGCAGCGCCGTATCGGCGAGTCGCCTTCTGCAAGGCCACGATCTCAGCATGAGGCCCGCCGACGGGCTGCGTAAAGCCGCGACCAAGGATTTGCTTGCCGCGAAACACAATTGCACCGACGGAGGGATTGGGAAACGTCGTGCCACGCGCACGACGCGCTTCGCGAAGCGCAAGTTTCATGAGAGCTTCAGGATGCATCGTCGGACTCACGAAGAAGCGGAATCGGAATTTTGTGCGGGATTCGGCTCCGCCAGTTTCTTCGCCACGGCTTTCGCTTTCGTAAAGAACTTCGCGTAATCCTCGGCACCTTGAAAATTATGGAACACCGACGCAAAACGGCTCGCCGCCACCCAATCGAGCGGAATCAACTCTTCGACGACGAGCGCACCGATCCGCGCACTCGGCACCTCTTTTTCACCCGATTCGAGCATCCATTTCTCGATGCGATCGACGAGCTGTTGCACGGCATCGGTGCTCACTGGACGCTTCACGCATGCACGCTGAATGCTCTTAATCAGTTTCTCCTGATCGTATTCTTCACGTCGTTCGTCGGATTGCTTGACGACCTTCGGCCAGATTTCTTCGACACGTTCGCGTGTCGTAAAGCGGCGCTCGCACTTCGCGCATTCGCGGCGACGGCGGATCTCCGACCCTTCGCGCCCTACACGCGAATCGATCACGCGATCGTTCTCGTCCCCGCAATACGGACACCGCAAAGTGTCTCCTCCTCAGATCTCCCAACGACTCGCGTACAGCGGAAACTGCCGGCAAAGCGCTTCAACTTCGCCGCGCACTTTCGCAAGCAACGCTTCGTCGTCGGGCTTTGTGAGAACGCGCGCAATAAAGTCTGCCATTTGTTCCATCTCGGCTTCGCGCAGACCACGCGTCGTCACGGCCGGAGTCCCGATGCGCACCCCCGACGTCACCATCGGCTTGCGGGGATCGAACGGCACCATGTTCTTGTTGACCGTGATTCCCGCATGTTCGAGCGCATGCTGGCCTTGCTTGCCAGTCGTCTCGCGATCGGCGAGCGAGATCAAGAAAAGATGATTGTCCGTGCCGCCCGACACAATTTTGAAACCGGCCTTGGCAACCCCTTCCGCAAGCACGCGTGCATTCTTCACGATCTGCTTCGCATACTCTTTGAATCCGGGTTCAAGTGCTTCTTTGAGAGCCACCGCCTTGCCCGCAATCACGTGCATCAGCGGTCCACCCTGCAAGCCCGGAAAAATCGCACTGTCGATCTTCTTGGCCCAGGCTTCGTCGCAAAGGATCAAACCACCGCGTGGTCCACGCAGCGTCTTGTGCGTGGTCGTCGTGACAATCTGCGCTTTTCCGACGGGAGAAGGATGCACACCCGCTGCCACCAAGCCTGCAATATGTGCAATGTCTGCAAAAAGCACGGCATCCACTTCGTCGGCAATCTCGCGAAATGCGGCAAAGTCGATCGTGCGCGAGTAGGCCGTCGCACCGCACTGGATCATTCGCGGACGATGCTCTTTTGCGAGCGTGCGCAATTCGTCGTAGTCGATTTGCTCGGTGTCGCGTCGCACACCATAAGGCACAATCTTGTAGAGCTTTCCCGAAAAATTGACGGGACTTCCGTGCGTGAGATGTCCGCCATGATCGAGATTCATGGCAAGCACCGTATCGCCCGGGACACAAACCGCCTGATACACCGCCGCGTTCGCCTGCGAACCCGAGTGGGGTTGCACATTCGCATGCTCGGCACCAAACAACGCTTTTGCGCGTAGGATGGCGAGCGCCTCGACTTCATCCACGACTTCGCAACCGCCGTAATAACGGCGCCCCGGATAGCCTTCGGCGTATTTGTTCGTCAGCACCGAACCCACCGCTTCGAGCACCGCTTCGGAAACAAAATTTTCCGACGCAATCAATTCCAGCGAGAGCGCTTGCCTTCGCGCTTCCGCTTTGAGCCACTTGGCGATTTCCGGATCGAACTTCGAGAGTGCGAGATTGTTTGCGTCCACCGAACTTTCCCTTTCGTATGCTTGCCGTATTGCTTTTCGTATTTTTCGAGAACCGCACAGCGTCGCTTTTCAATCTCAAAAGCAAAATGCGATTTATCACATTATTGTGTCAGTTCGTCGATCTTTTCGATACGTCGCTGATGCCGACCGCCTGCAAACGGCGTCGCGAGCCAAGCCTCGACAATCGGCCATGCCGTTGCAAAGTCGAGTCGGTTCCCGGAGAGCGCGAGCATGTTCGCATCGTTGTGTTCGCGCGCGAGCTTGGCGGTTTCGACATCGGCCACGAGTGCCGCGCGCACACCGCGAAAACGATTCGCGGTATACATGACACCAAGTCCTGTACCGCAGATCACGATGCCTCGCGCCGCTTTGCCTTCCGCAACCGCACGCGCAGCGGGTGCAGCATAGTCGGCGTAATCGACGGCTTCCGCCTCCGTCATCGGCCCAAAATCGTGCACTGCGTAACCAAGTGCTTCGAGCTTTCCACGCAGCGCCGCTTTCAGCGACACGCCGCGATGATCACTTGCCATGGAAATCGTTTGCGGCATCTACGCGCTACCTCCCGCCTTTCCGCGAGCTCTCCACCCTTTTGCAGGATCCAACGCTCGGGATTGCGGATCGCTCCTTCGCGCAGCCACGCATCACTCCGGCGCAGGCCCCAGCACCAAGCACGCGTTGGTCCCACCAAACCCGAAAGAATTCGAGAGCGCCGCGCGCACTTTGGCTTCGATCGACTTGTGAGCCACATGACGCAATTCGCACGTCGGATCGATCCGGTCGAGATTGATCGTCGGTGGCACAATGCCACTCGCCATCGTTTTCAAACAAATCAACGCTTCGATGGCACCCGCCGCACCGAGCATATGCCCAAGCATCGACTTCGTGGACGAAACCAATATGCGCTCTGCATGTTCACCAAACAAATCGCGCACGGCCTTGACTTCGATCCCATCCCCCGCCGGCGTACTCGTCCCGTGCGCATTGATGTAATCGATATCCGCTACATCAAGCCCCGCATCGCGTAGCGCAAGCTCCATGCAACGCCGTGCACCGTTTCCGTCTTCCGACGGAGCAGCGACATAAGCGGCATCGGACGTCGCGGCATAACCAAGAAGCTCACCGTGGATTTTGGCACCGCGCGCCCGCGCATGTTCGAGCTCTTCGAGCACCAGCACTGCGGCGCCCTCGCCCATCACGAAACCATCGCGATCGAGATCGAAGGGACGGCTCGCGCGCTCCGGGTCTTCGTTGCGCGTCGAAAGCGCCTTCATCGACGAAAATGCAGCGACACTTAATTCGGTTATGGGAGCTTCGGCACCCCCCGCGAGCATCACGTCTACGTCGCCGCGCTCGATCATACGCGCCGCTTCGCCAAGCGAGTGCGCTCCCGTCGCGCACGCGCTCACATGACACATATTGGGGCCTTGCAAGCCGAACAGGATCGAGAGATAACCGCTCGCCATATTCGTAATCATGTACGGAACCGTAAAGGGCGAAACTTTGCGTGGCCCTTTTTGATCGATCGCACGAACCGCCTCGGTAGACGTATCGAGCCCGCCAATCCCCGAACCCACCGCGACACCAATTCGTGTCTTGTCGATCGCAGCCTGCAGAAGCGCCGCGTCCGCAACCGCTTCCTGCGCTGCGGAGATCGCAAGCAAGATGAAACGATCCAAGCGACGCGCCTCTTTCGGCGACAAATCACCAAGCGGTATCTCGCCGGGCACTTCGCCTGCAATTTTCGCAGGATACTCGGTGACATCGAATCGTGTAATGCCGCGAATTCCCGAACGGCCCGCAACGAGACCCGCCCAAGTCGTTTCGACGTTGACACCCAGCGGTGACACGCAGCCAAGACCTGTCACCACGATGCGGCGTCGCGTTTGCGAACGCGCAGCCATGATTCAAGCTCCGCGCTTGGCCCGAACGTACTCGGTGGCATCCGAGATCGTTTGAATCTTTTCCGCATCCTCGTCGGGAATTTCGATGTCGAATTTCTCTTCGATCGCCATCACGAGCTCGACGATATCGAGCGAGTCAGCGCCCAGATCATCGATAAACGAGGCCTTCGGTACAATCTGCTCGCGATCAACACCAAGTTGTTCCACGATCAGGTCTGCTACTTCATTTTCTAAGGACATACGCCCATCCTCCGTTATCCGTTTGTTATCCATGAAACAAAACGCAATTGAAAGGACCTATTAAGCCAATTTTTGCCGCATTGGGATACAAGAAAACAACCTTCCTGTAACCACTTAATTACGCAGAAACTCGACTGCGGCATCGAGTTCTTCGAGCGATCCAACACTCGCCCGTGCCAGATTGCGATCGATCCGGGCCACAAGCCCGCTAAGCACGCGCCCCGGACCCACCTCGAGCACCTTCGTCACCCCCAGCGCCGCGAGCTTCTCGATCAATTCGACAAAACGCACGGGAGCCGTGACTTGCGCTTCAAGCAACCCCGCAATCCGCACCGCCGATGCGTTTGGAGCCGCCTCAACATTGGTCACGACCGGCGGAGTCGGATCTGAAAACGAAATCGCACGCAATTTTTCCGCCAAGCGCACTGCCGCCGGTTGCATCAGCGGGCAATGAAAAGGTGCCGACACCGGAAGCGGAACCGTACGTCCTGCACCCGCTGCCTTTGCCTTCTCACAAGCAAGCGCCACGGCTTTCGCGCTGCCCGCAATCACGGTTTGCGTCGGCTGATTGAAATTTGCCGGCGTCACGACCTGGCCGGTTTCCCGTGCCGCAGCTTCGCACGCCTGAGCTACCACCGACGCATCGCAACCAATCACCGCCGCCATCGCGCCTTCGCCTTCCGGCACAGCCTCTTGCATAAAACGACCGCGCGTCTGCACGAGCGGCACGGCGTCTTCAAAACGCAGTGCCCGGCTTGCGACGAGCGCCGAATATTCACCGAGGCTGTGGCCCGCAACATAGACCGGCTTTACGTCGGTGCGTGCTTCGAGCGCGCGCAAGATCGCCATGCTCACGGTCAAAATCGCGGGCTGCTGCACTTCGGTGCGGCGCAGTTCTTCTTCCGGACCTTCGAAGATGATCTTCGACAAAGACTTTCCGAGCACGGCATCTGCCGTCTCGAAAACCTGGCGCGCCTCGGGAGAAGCGTCATACAAATCGCGCCCCATACCGACCGCTTGCGAGCCTTGTCCGGGGAAAAGCAACGCGAGCATCAAACCGCCTCTACTCTTTGCTCACGTTCAGGACTTGGCGTCCTTTGTACGAACCGCAGTTGCGGCACACGCGATGCGGAAGCTTCGGCTCCTGGCACTGCGGACAAACCGAACGCGCCGGTTTGCTCAGTGCATCGTGCGAGCGACGCTTGCCCTTCTTCGATCGTGTAGTTTTCCCCTTCGGAACCGCCATCAGTTTTCTCCTTGCTTCAGCTTTCCCTTCAACGCCTGCAATACCGCAAACGGGGAAGCTGGGTTGAATTCATGGCAATGACACTTCTCTATATTCCGGTCGATTCCGCAACGCGGACAAAGACCGAGACAATCTTCCCGGCACAACGGTTTGACCGGCAACGAAAGCGCAATCAATTCTAAAAAATACGGGCCAAGATCGATCTCTTGCCCGCGAAACCAGCCGACTTCAAGTTCTTCACCGAGACAAATCCCATCACGGGCGAGCGTCTCGGCCGCATCGGCATCGGACGGTACGCGACTTCCCGCTGGCTCGAGCACAAGGCGGAAGGTTTCTGAGACGGGCTGACGATAGCGCGCCAAGCAGCGCGCGCACGAAAGTTCAAAGTTTCCGGTGAGTTTTCCCTCGACGTAAATATCGGCGCCCATCATATGGATTTCGCACGTACCGCGAAAGCCCCCAAGCGGCACAATATCGTCGGTGCCCTGCGACGAGGACTGCGCATCCGTCCACCACGAAGCAGGCGCTTCAAAAGCTTGCATCGTCGGTGTTCCCAAAAGTCGGTCGACGTTGATTTTCATTTGGATTCACCCAGGCTTTGCGCGCTGCAATGGAAGTGCTGCAAAAAATTCGCGCTCGGAGTCGTTGGATCTCGGTCTGTTGTTGCGAGCCTTTTTCACGATTTCACGATTTGGACTTCGACGCGATGCGGATGCAAGCCAGTTGCGCTCTCGCCAAATACCGCGCTCACTCTCTGCGGGAAGCACCCCCAAGCGAAAAGCGCAAGAGAAGTACCCGAAATCACGCTGCTTTTCCAGATGGGGAAAGCGCTTTCTCCGACGATTTTGCACAAGCCAATCGAAGCGAAACGCCGTCGGAAATTTCGAAAGACGCGCTGCCGCGACAAGATGAAATTCGAGCGTGTTCCCCGTCGCGAAGCAAAGGCCTCGTGATAGACTCCGCCGCCATGACGACCGCACCCGCCCGCAACATTCGCACCCGCTTTGCTCCGAGCCCGACAGGATTCCTGCATATCGGCGGTGCGCGCACGGCTTTATTCAGTTGGGCCTTTGCGCGTCGCCACGGCGGCACGTTCGTGCTTCGCATCGAAGACACCGACCAAGAACGCTCGACCCGCGAATCCGAAGCGGCCGTTCTCGACGGCCTGCAATGGCTCGAACTCGACTGGGACGAAGGACCGTTTCGACAAAGCGAGCGCGGCGATCTGTATCGCGCCGCCGTCGAAAAACTGCTCGCAACCGGCCGCGCCTACCGCTGCATTTGCACGAAAGAAGAACTCGAAGAGCGCAAGCAACGCACGATCGAAGCCGGGCAAAAGTGGACGTACGACGGAAAATGTCGCAACGCAAACCACGGCCCCAGCGCGGGCACATCCACCGTGCGACTTCGCCTCGACGAAGCAACGCCCCTCACCTGGAACGATCTCGTCTTTGGGCCAAGCGGCCAAGCGACGGAAGAAGTCGGCGACCGCATCATCCAGCGCAGCGACGGAAGCCCTCTCTATCATCTTGCCGTCGTCGTCGATGACATCGAAATGCGTATCACGCATGTCATTCGCGGAGTCGATCATCAAGTCAATACGGCGTTCCAACTTGCGCTCTATCACGCTCTCGGTGCGACACCACCCGAATTCGCGCACGTACCGCTCATCGTCGGCACCGACGGAAAAAAACTCAGCAAGCGTCGCGATCCGGTGTCAGTTCAACACTACCGGGATGCCGGCTATTTGCCGGCCGCGACGCGCAACTGGCTTTTGCGCCTTGGCTGGTCGCACGGCGATCAGGAAATTTTTTCGCGACACGAAATTGTGCAACTCTTCGATCTTGAATCGATCAGTCGTTCACCGGCACAAGCGGATCTCGGCAAGCTGCCGTGGCTCAGCCAGCAATACTTGAAAGCGCTTCCCATGCCGGAACTTTTCCAGGCCCTGCAACCGTTTTACCGACGGAGCCTTGGGCGCGAACTTCCGCGAACTCACGATCTCGAAAAAATCCTCGACCTGCTTCGCGATCGCAGTCACACGTTGGCCGAGATGGTCGAAATGAGCCTCTTCGTCGTCCACGACAACATCAGCTTCGAACCCAAAGCTGCACAAAAATATTTCACGCGTGAAATCGAAGCGCCGTTTGCAGCACTGCGCGATCGCTACGCCGCACTCGAAAGCTGGGACATCGCAAGCTTGGAGCGGGAATTCGAGGTCGTACTCGCCGAAAACGCGGGCGAAGGCAAAGCGGCGAAACTCGGCAAGGGCAAACTCGCACAGCCGATCCGCGTCGCAATCACCGGCACCGACAAATCGCCCGGCATTTTCGAGACACTCGAACTTCTTGGCCAGGAACGCTCACTCCATCGAATGGCCGAAGCACTGCACTTCATCCGCCACGGCAGCTAAAGGGCGCGCACCGACGGTTGCGGCAAAGACAAAAAGGGCAGTTGAGAGAGCGGCGCGCATCCGATACAAAGCAGGTGCAAAAGCGCAGATCGCTTTTGATCCCCGGTCGTCTAACGGCAGGACAGTAGATTCTGAATCTACGAATCGTGGTTCAAATCCACGCCGGGGATCCACACTTTTCTGCGTCGCATTCCTTGCTGCGCCATCGCACTCAGGACAAGAAGCGGAACAGACTCCACGCCGCAGGACGCAACGTCACGCAAATCGCACCGATGGCAATCGCCGGACCGAAACCAAGCGGTGTCACCCAACGTCGCGTCCAGAACCCCCAAAGCAGCCCGAAGCAAAGGCCCACGCCTGCGGCCACGATCAGCACTTCGAGCACGTCGAGGGGACCAAGAAACGCACCGATCATCGCAAAGAGTTTTACGTCTCCAAGGCCCATGCCCGGAAACCAAAGCCAGTAATCGGCGCTGCTCGGCTTGGGGATTTTTTCACCTTCGCCCGGCCAATGCTCGAAGGTGCGCCCGATGGCGACCGACAATCTTGCGTGTACGAAGCCGACGGTCCAAAGCAGGCCGCCGCCAAGAAGCGCGCCGAGCACACTTTGCTCGAGTGCAGTGCGCCAAGGATGGCCGCTCAAAAAGAACGCGGTCGGCATCAGCACGAGACCTACGAAAAAACCACCGACGGAAATTTCATCCGGAATGATTTGATGATCGAAGTCGATCAGCGCCGCCGCAATCAGCGCCGCCCCAAATCCCATGTAGAGCGGCGTGAGCCACGTCATGCCGTAGCGTTGCCAAACCAGAAAGAACACGAATCCCGTAAGCGCTTCCACCGACGGATAACGCCAGGAAATCGGAGCGCGGCAGTGGGCGCAACGTCCGCGCAACGCCAAGAACGAAAGCACCGGAATGTTTTCGATGGCGCGAATCAAGTGGCCGCAGTGCGGACAGTGCGAGCGCGATGACGCAAACATCTCGCCGCGCGGCAAACGATAGATCACCACATTCAAAAACGAACCGACTACGAGCCCCAAGATGACACAATAAAGTGATAATACATTTTGCATCATCGGAGTTTGCAGAATTTCGGAATTCATCCGCACCTCGGCTTGCGTCTCGAAAGCCTCTGATTCCTTGCGCTTCGTAAAGGAAGGTGGATTTTCTACCGACGAAAAACATCCATCCAGATTGGGAAAGGGCGCGAAAAGCAGAATGGAGCCAAAGCTCCCTAGCCTCCTAGCCTTTTACCGGAAATCGCGTTTCTCGAAAGTCAGCATGGCCGCAATCAAAATGATGGCGGAGTAGCCCATCGCATACAGAACCGGATACGCGACATCGGGAAAGGTCACCGGAATTCCGTACACCGCATGCGTCGTCAGATTGAAGCCTTCGAGATCCGGCAAAAGGCGATGCGCCCACGCGCCAAAAATTTTGAACGTCTCAGACTCCGAAGCCGCACCCAAATCGCGAAGATCGCGCGAAAGATGCCCCGCAAGATAAATTCCGACGGAAAAGAGCGAAGCAAACATCGGCGAAGTGAAGGTCGAGAAAAAAATCGCGATCGCCGTGACCAGGCCAAGCTCCATCGCACTCAATCCGAACGCGGCGTAATGCACAAGAGTGACCGGCGCGCCCGCTGCACGAGAAACCGCAACGAAAGCAAGTGCCATCACGAACGTAATCAGCCAAACCGTCGCGACCAGACCGAAGTATTTGCCCAGCAAAAACACGCTGCGCGAGATCGGCTTTGAAAGAATCGTGTAGATCGTGCGTCGCTCCACTTCCTTGTGCACGAGTCCAATACCGACGAAAATGGCAATCGCGACCCCAAAGAGTCGAACCGCTGCAAACCCCACGTCTTGCAAAATACGCGGACGATCGACATACGAAAGTGTCGAGACCAAAACACCCGCACCAATCATGATCACCGCAAAGACGAGAAAGAGATAAAGCACCCTGCTGCGAATCGCCTCGCGCACGGTATTGCCCGCAATCGTCGCGATCGAACCCAGCACTCTTACCAAACCGCCGTTCGACGCAGCTTCGATCTGTCCCTCGTGTGCTGTCGCTTCCGTCATCGCCCGCCCTCCTGCACGGCATTCAAGAAAATCATCTCGAGCGTGGCACGGCGCGGTGTCACCGACACCACCTGCGCACCTTTTTCGAGGAGCGCACGCAACACATCGTCGACTTGATCCTCCGCAACACCAAATTGTGAATGCTCATCCGAATCGCGCACACTCGCCTGAAAGCGCTCCGCAATCTGCGCCTGAATGCTCTTTTCGAGACCGGCAAAGACGATCTCCGCACTATGCCGCTCGTTTTTCAAAAAATCTTTGGGTGCGCCTTGATATTGAATCTTGCCCTTGACGATGATGGCCACCGAATCGCAGAGCATCTCGACGTCGGAAAGGATGTGCGTCGTCATGAAGATCGTCTTGCCACGATCCCGAAATTGCCAGATCAAATCGCGAATCTCTTTACGTCCGATCGGATCGAGGCCGCTCATCGGTTCATCGAGAAACAAAACCTGCGGATCATGCACCAAGGCCTGTCCGATTCCGATACGCTGCAACATCCCCTTCGAATAATTGCGCAAGCGTTCATCGCCCGCGTGCGCAAGACCCACCGCTTCAAGCAAGTTCGTCACGCGCTCCGCAATTTGCGCTCGCGGTACACCGCAAAGTTTCGCGTAGAAACGCAAGAATTCGCGGCCTGTCAGATAATCGTAGAAATACGGCCCTTCGGGCAGATAGCCGATGTGGCGACGGAAACTCGACTCGCCGATGTCGTGCCCGAGGATGCTCGCCTTGCCGCTCGTCGCAAAGATCAGACCCATCAAAATTTTGAGCGTCGTAGTCTTGCCTGCTCCGTTGGGGCCGACGAAGCCAAAGATCTCGCCGCGACGGACGGAGAACGAAATGCCGTGCAGCACGCGCTTTTTCTTGAGCCCCAAACCCGGACGAAAATCTTTGACGATGTCTTCGACCCGAACGACTTCTTGCGATAGCTCACTCATCGCATCTCCCACCTTTGCTCACTGTCTTTTTGAACTTCTTTCACACTGTTCTCGCATCGCGTTTGCACCCGCCTCGCGATCCTTCGCACTCGCGCGCCATGACACGAATCAGTGTTGACCCTCTTCCTTGGTTTCCGTTTCTTCTTTCTTGGAGACGACCGGCTCGCGGAAATCTTTGCGCACCTTGTAACGACTGTAGTAGTACGACGAGCCGATCTCCCCCGAGCGCGGATAAATCACCCATTCCGCACCATACAACGCCGGCGGCAATTTCTTGAGCACGGGGTTGGGGCCTTTCGTCAGGTCCTCCACCTTCTCGATGTCTTTGCCAAAGCGCCGCTTGTATTCCTCGCGCGCGGCATCGAGCGTGCGCGCAATGCGCTCGGTCTGAATCTCATCGAGCGCCCGCTCGTATTCCGCCTGTTGAAAGGGATCTTCGGTGCCGCGAATCAGCTCGTGCAAGAATGTTTCTGCAACGTCGAGCCCGCCGTCGCCGACACGCAAACGTGCCACCAAACGCGGCAAATAATTCGGGCGACCCTTGAGCGGAACTGCGGTTTCGAGAATCGCAGACGCCATTGAATCTTCTTCGAGATAATAAAAATAATTGAAGCCGAGATAGAAACGCATCCGCCAGTCGTCGGGGTGATAGGCGATGCCGCGCTCGAGAAGTGCGTTTGCCTGCCGCACCGTCTTCTCGTTCGTCGTCAGCCAAACCGCCGCGAAGCGATAAGGGTGCCCCACCCACGGATTCACCGTCGTCACGACATCAATGAGGTTGCCGAGATGCTCCGCGTGATCCGTGGGATGCAGCGCACGGCCCACCACCTGCACGGCTTGCAGCCAGTAGTAATCCGACATCAGCGCGTCGTAACCAAACGACGCCGCGCGTGCAAAAGCCGGACGCGGAACGAAGGCATCGCCCTGATCGACACTTGAAAGTGTATTCATTCGCGAATGCAAAAACGCCGTGAGCAAAAAGCAAACCGGCAAGGCAATCCATTTTGTCCAGCGCACATTTTTCATAGCGGATTCAAAAACGTCCCCGTTTTTCCGTTTGCGAAATCCTTGCACGAAAAAGGACTCTCGCGCTCGCTGCGAGAGAGTCCTGATCGAAAAGCCCTTGCCCGCAATGCCGGCGTTAGAAGTCGTCGAAGCCCTGAATCGTCGAATACGGGGCAACGGAGTTCAGGATGAAATTCCCGTCCGCACCGCGAGGCGGTTCACTCAGAAACGTAGCCCCGCTCGTGTCGAAGTTGCCGGCCTCGTCCGTGCCGACGTAGGCAAAGGCCGCAATGTTGCCATCTCCATCGACGTCTCCCAAGGCATACGCAACGAACATGGGCGAGACGGTGTTGAGATCAGGCCCTCCAGACGCATAGACGCCGTAGTCGTAAAAAATAGGTCCATCCGGAGCCCAACCCACGCGATCAAAAGAACTCGGCACATCGCAGAGACTTCCGCGCACTGCACCCCAATCCTGTTTTTTCGAACTCGGGTAGGCGGCGCCCAGGGAGGGGCACGGCAGATCTTCACCGACGTAACCGCCAAATTCCGCAGAATACGCGATCTCTGCTTTCATGAGGGACGCGAGGCTCGTCTTTGCCTCAGAGGTGCGTGAGCGTGCCTGATAAAACTGAAAATTCGGGATCGCCACCGACGCAATCACGCCGATGATCGCAATCACGAGCATGAGCTCGACGAGCGTAAAACCCTGGGTTCGATTTTTTGAATGTCTCAAGTCCATTGGATACCTCCAAAAAGCCGCTTTTAAATCAACGCGCAACTTGCCAGCAGCTCAGCCCCTTTCTTTTCGTCGAGAACAGGTTCTTCCTGAGCCCGACCGCTAAAAAATACTCGTTCCAGACTCCGTATCGCACGGGCCAACTTGGTTCACCGTGTATTCGAGGAAGCCTCCCAAAGGTGGCGGCTGCACGCCGCCCATCACGCACTTGGTCGGATCCGCAGCAGGCAGCGTCGTCCCTGCCTGCGGGTTTCCCGCCGCATCGGGCAAAGTGCGCGCATAGCCCCAGGCCTGCATATTGCCATCCGCATCGATGTCCGCCTGAGCGCCGACGTGATAGTGAGGGTTGTTCGCGTCGATGTTCACCGCATACATGAAATAAACCGGCCCTTCCGGGCTCCAGCCAATGACATTGAATCCTTCAGGTGGATCCAGCGCGGCCCCGCCGCTCGTGTCCGCAAAATCCTGTTTCTTCGACGGTGGAGTGGCCAAAGCCACAGGAGTTACCGAACACCGAATGTAAATGC